>JADJUS010000001.1 GCA_016716905.1 Acidobacteriota bacterium
AAAGTGAACGCCTGCTCGTGGGTGGATTGACTGATGCGAGCGCACCGGCGCGTGTGGGCGCTGCGCGGGGGGCCTGGAGTCATTTCCGGGTGAACGCACAGTCGCTCAAGCCCCGCGCCCGAGACGGTTGTCGCCCTGCGACAGGCCATACGCGACAACACCCACGCGCACCTGCGGGAGCCGGTGATGCTCACGTTGAACGTTGCCGGCGACAAGGATCCGCGACGTTTGCGCTGGCACTCGCCGATCCCAATCCTCAGGTGCGTCGGCTGGCCGTGCTCGGCTCCGGGCAGTGGGTGGACGACCCGTCCCCGATGGTGCGGTACGAGGCGATGCGCCTGGCCGGCACGTGCGACCACGCTCTGCGCGCGCTCGGCGATTCGAGTGAGCTTGTGGTGCTCGCGGCCATCGATTTTGCGGGCAGGAGCGCGTGCCCTGCAGCCGCGATCGACCCGCTGGTCAAAGGCGGCAAGACGTGGCGCATTCGCGCGCGTGCGCTGGTGTCTCTCGCGCGGCTCGCGCCCGAGTCAGCGCGCGTCTATCTGCCCGTGCTCGCGGCAGACCCGGTCTGGCAGGCCCGCACGTACGCCGCAAGCGCCGCGAAGTTGCTGAAAGACACTGCCACT
Source organism: Acidobacteriota bacterium (assembly GCA_016716905.1). Lineage (NCBI taxonomy): Bacteria > Pseudomonadati > Acidobacteriota > Acidobacteriota bacterium. The sequence goes on from JADJUS010000001.1 coordinate 627, forward strand.
CTGGCGACGCTGGCAAAAGACCCGCAGCCGAACGTGATGGCGTCGGCCATCACCACCGGCGCCGACGCGGTGCCAGAGCGCTCGCAAGCGATCACGCTGGCTTGACGCGGCAGCGCGCCTGCTGAAGGGCACACCGGAATTGCCGGCTGCCGTGCCGCAGATGCTGGCTACGCTCCAGCGCCTGACTCGCACGGGGCGGGCCACTGTGCGCGACCCGCGCGTCCAGTTGCTCGAGCGGCTCCGCGAGTCCGGTGATCCGTCGATCGTCGAACCCCTGCGCGGCCTGTTGGCCGACCGCGACCCGGTGGTGGCCACGCTCGCAGCCGACATCATTTCGAAGGCCACCGGAAGTGTTGTGGTGGCAACGACGAAATCGTACGTCGGGGATCCGCTCCCATCCGAACAGACCCTGCGCGACCTGCGCGGGGCCACGGCGCGCGTGACGATGGCCGGATTGGGGCACGTTTACCTTCGACCTGCTCACCGAGGAAGCACCGGTGACCGTCGCGGCGCTTGCGGCGCTCGTCGAGCGTGGCCAGTTTAATGGCCTGACCTTTCATCGGTTCGCGCCAACTTCGTGATTCAGGGCGGCAGTCCGGGCGCTGACGAAATGGACGGCGCCACCAGCCAGTTCCTGCGCGATGAAGTGGGGATGCCCAGTCACCTCCGGGGCACGCTTGGCATCTCAACCCGCGGTCATGACACCGGTGACGGCCAGATCTTCGTGAACCTCATCGATAACTTCCGGCTCGACCACCAGTACACCGTCTTTGCCCGTGTGACCGCAGGCATGGATGTGGTGGACCGTGTGCTCGAAGGCGACGTGATCACGTCGATCACGATTACGCGCCGGCGATAGCCGCCCCCGCGATACAATCGCGCCCATGTCCACCCGCAAAGTCCCGGCAGACATTGGCCGAACTCATGCGGCTGATGTACCACGCCGCCATCGGCTTGACTGCCCGCTCCACGGTCCCTGGATGGTGACCGAGGTACGAGAACGAAGCCGGAAACAGTTGACGGGGCGCGTGGCGCAAGATCGCAGACAATAGCGCTCATGCAGCGTATCCCCCTCATTGTCCTGGTGTGCCTGGTCGTGGCCTCGCTTTCCGCCCAGGAGACCGCGAAGGCGCCCGTTGGTTTTTCACGATCGTCCGCCGACGCGCTGGCAACATACGAGCGCATCGTGCTGGACACCCCATCACCTGCAAATGCGAAAAAGTGGCTTGAGGCGCTGACTGAAGTGCCGCACGTGGCCGGCACACCCACTGAGAAGAAGGTGGCCGACTACGTCCGCGATCGCATGGTCGAGTTCGGGCTTGCGGTCGAGATGGTGAAATACGACGTCTTTCTCAACCATCCCAAACTCGTGTCGTTGACGATGACGTCGCCCTCGCGGCAGGAGCTGTCGCTGATGGAAGACACGTATCCGCAGGACACCGCCGCCAGCTACCGGGGTCAGTTCCCCGCATTCCATGGGTACGGCGCCTCGGGTGTGGCAAGCGGGCAGGTGATCTACGTCAACTACGGCGCGCCAGGCGACCACGAGCGGCTCAAGGCGATGGGGCTCTCGGTGGAAGGGAAGATCGCGCTCGTGCGATATGGCGGCGCCTTCCGCGGCCTCAAGGTGAAGGAAGCCGAGGAGCGCGGGGCTGTCGGCGTCATCATCTACCCGATCCGGCCGACGACGGCACATGCGCGGCGATGTGTATCCGGATGGACCCATGCGTCCGGCCTCGGCGATTCAGCGCGGTTCGGTGCAATACCTGTCGATTCAGCCCGGCGACCCCTCCACTCCCGGCGGCGTGCCGTCCATCGACGGCGCTGCGCGCATCACACGCGACCAGATGAAGAACGTGCCGACGATCCCGTCCCTGCCGATTTCGCATCGCGAGGCAGAGAAGCTGCTGCGGCAACTGGGCGGACCGCGGGTGCCCGACGGCTGGCAGGGCGGGTTGCCGTTTTCGTATCACGTGGGGCCAGGCGGAGCAGCGGTCGAGATGAAGGTGGAGATGGACGAGGGGTTGAAGCCCATCTACAACGTCATGGCCACCATTCCCGGCACCACCGATCAGGTCCTGGTCGTCGGCAACCATCGCGATGCGTGGACGCCTGGCGCGATTGATCCCAATTCGGGCACGGCCGCTATGCTCGAGGTGGCGCGGTCGTTCGGCGTGGCCTGAGAGCCGGGTGGAAGCCGAAGCGCACGATCATTCTTGGATCCCGGACGCGGAAGAATACGGGCTGGTGGGATCCACCGAATGGGTGGAAGCCAACGCCGCGATGTTGTCGCAGAAGGCGGTGGCGTACTTGAATCTCGACTCGGCCGTGTCGGGACCCGACTTCAGCGCCTCGGGCGTGCCCTCACTTCGTGATGTCATGCGCGAAGTGGCGCGGCTGGTGCCGGACCCGCGCAAGGGCGGCAGCGTCGGCGCCCTCTGGGAGGGCCGTGCCAAAGCGGCCTGGGCGCAGAGCGCGCCGGTCACCCTCGGCGGACCCGATCGCGAGTTTGACCAGCAACTCGGCCGGCCCGGATCAGGCTCCGACACACCGCGTTCCTCGACTTCCTTGGTGTGCCCGCCACCGACATGGGCTTCAGCGGCAGCTCGGGCGTACCATTCGGTCTTTGACAACTTCCGCTGGATGTCGCTGTTTGGTGATCCGGACTTTGTCTACCACAAGGCCGCCGCCCAGTTGATGGGGTTGCTGACGATGCGAATCGCGTCGGCCGATGTAGCGCCGCTGCGCTTCTCGGGCTACGCGCGCGCTTCGCGAAGACCTGGACGAAATTCGGACCGACGTCACCAAACGTGCGCGCATCGCTGTGGGTGCTCCATTCCTCCCCGGACTTCGCATCGATCGTCACGGCACTGGCCGACCTGGAAAAAGCGGGCGTGGCCGCCGACGCCGCTGCGGATCGCGTGGCCGCGTCTGGAGATGCCGCTGCGGCCGCACGCATCAGCGACGCGCTGATCCAGGTGGAACGCGCGTTCCTGCATCCGCAGGGACTTCCGGGACGGCCGTGGTTTAAACACCAGCTGATCGGTCCCGGCCTGACCACCGGCTACGCCCCTTGGCCGTACCCCGCCTTGCGCGAGGCTGTCGAGAAGAAGGACATGACCATGTTCGGCGCGGAGGCGAAGCGAGTAGTGGCCGCCATTGCCGCGGGCACAGCCAGGTTGAGGCAGGCTGCCAGCATTCGGTGAAAGCGGAGCCCAGTCCACTTCGTCCCAGATTTTGTGCTGGTGAGTTTCCTTCCAGAAGGAATGACCCGACGACGAACGTAATCGCCGCCACGCCGATGGGGTAGTAGAGTCCGGCGTAGATGTTGCCAGTGCGCGCGACGATCGAGAGCCCGATGAGCGGGAGCAGGCCGCCGAAGACGCCGTTGCCGATGTGGTACGGCAGCGAGCGCGGTGTAGCGAATGCGCGCCGGGAAGGCTTCCACCAGGTACGCCGCGATCGGCCCGTAGACCATCGTGACCAGAACCAGCTGAATGAAAACCAGCCCGATGAGTTTCCATGTGGCCGGCGTTGACGCGAGTTCAGCCAGGGTGCGGTAGGTCAGCACCTCGGGTGCCGGCGTCAGTGCGCCGTTGACCATCGACTGCGGCGTCAGGCTGACGGCGCCGGTCACGGCGTTGCGCTGCGAGATGACGGTGACCACGTTCGAGCCGGCCGCCTGTTGCATCGACTGGTAGATGGGAATGTACGAGACGGCGGCGAGCAGGCACCCGGCCATCATCAGTCGCTTGCGGCCGAAGCGATCCCGAAAGGCTGCCCATGACGATGAACAGCGGCATGCCCAACAGGAGCGCGGCAGCGACGATGTAATTGGCCGAGGTGGCATGCACTTTCAGGATGGCCTGCAGGTAGAACAGCGCGTAGAACTGGCCCGTGTACCAAATCACGCCCTGGCCTGCCGTGGCGCCGAACAGCGAAATCAGCACGCGTTTGAGGTTGACCCACTCGGTGAAGGCCTCTTTGAGTGGCCGCGCCGACGTCATGCCCGTGCTCTTGATGTGTTCGAAGATCGGCGACTCCTTCATGCGCAGGCGGATGTAGAGCGAGATGCCGACCAGGAAGATGGAAATCAGGAACGGGATGCGCCAGCCCCAGGCGCGGAAGGCCTCTGGGCCCAGCGCGTTTTGCACAACGAGGATGACGACCAGGGAGAGAAACAGCCCGAGCGTGGCGGTGATCTGGATGAAGCTCGTGTAGAAGCCGCGTTTGCCGTCGGGCACATGCTCAGCGACATAGACTGCGGCGCCGCCGTATTCGCCGCCGAGCGCCAGGCCCTGCAGGACGCGAATCACCAGAAGGGCGATGGGCGCGGCCATGCCGATCGTTTCGTACGTGGGAAGTACGCCCACGACCGCCGTCGCGCCACCCATGATGATCAGTGTCACAAGGAACGCGTACTTCCGGCCCACCCGGTCGCCGATGCGGCCGAAGACCAGTGCGCCGAACGGGCGTACGACAAACCCGACCGCGAACGTCGAGAGGTACGCAATCAGCGCAAACGTGTCGTTGCCCTGCGGGTAAAAGAGCGGAGAGATGATGGCGGCGAGGCTGCCGAAGATATAGAAGTCGTACCACTCGATCATGGTGCCGACAGACGACGCGGCGATGACGTTCCAGAGACGCGGGTGGCGGTGGTGACGATGGGGCACGGGCGAGAGCGCACCCCAGATGGGGGCCGCCGACCTGATACTATTCGCGCCAACACCCGTGACCCGTCGCCGCTCCCTGGTAACTCTCTGGCCGCTTGTCCTGGTGGCCGCCCTTGTGTTCGCGCCGCATGCCCTCGCGCAGGCTCCCGCAACCGCCCCGCAGGCTCCGGTCACAACGCCGGCCCGTCCGATCATTGCCGACATCACGAAGATCGACCCCGAAGTATTCGAGGCCATGGCCGCGAGGCTTCCGGCCGGCCGCGCGCCGCGGGTAGATGGGAAGCTGGACGACGCCGAGTGGCAGCTTGCGCCGGTGCAGGGCCGGTTCATCCAGCGTGAGCCGGCATTCGGGTTCGAATCCACTGAGCGCACGGAGTTCCGGATCCTCTACGACGACAAGACGTTGTACTTCGGCATCTGGGCGTTTGACTCCGATCCCAAGGGCATCATCGCCAGCGAAATGAAGCGGGACGCCGGTCTGCGCAAGGGCGATCAAATCAAGATTACGCTCGACACCTTTCACGACCATCGCAACGCGTTTTACTTCTCGACCAATCCTCTGGGCGCGCTCAAGGACGCTCACTCGGTGGAGGAGGGCCGCACGATTAATTACGACTGGAACGCGGTGTGGGAGAACAGGACCACCATTGACGACCGCGGCTGGTATGTGGAGATCGCGATTCCGCTCAGCCAGTTACGGTTCAACGGCGGTCCCGGCGACACCGTGTGGGGACTGAACCTCTGCCGCATCATCATGCGGAAGAACGAAGAAACCTATTGGGTGCCGTTCCCGCGTGAGTGGCAGGCGATGGGGTTTGCCCGCATGTCCGGCGCCGGAGTCCTGAAGGGACTGCGCGATGTCACACCCAGGCGTCGCGTGGAGTTCGTGCCGTTTGTTTCTCCCCACATGGTCCGCGACTACGACGCGGGCACGCCGACACGCACGACGACCGACGTGGGGTTCGATTTCAAAATCGGTTTGTCGCAGAGCTTCAACGCCGACCTCACCTACAAGACGGATTTCGCGCATGTGGAGGCCGATCAGGAAGTGGTCAACCTGTCGCGCTTCAGTCTGTTCTTTCCCGAGAAGCGCCAGTTTTTCACTGAGGGCGCGGGCACCTTCGACTACAGCCAGAACGCAGGCGCCAACGCGGGCCCGGGCCTGCTGACGCTGTTTTACAGCCGCCGTGTGGGCCTGCAGGACGGGCGCGAGGTACCGATCCTGGCCGGGGGGCGCATCACCGGCCGGACCGGCCACACCACGATCGGGGCGATGAACGTGGAGACTGATGCCTCCGCAGGTGTGCCCCGCGCCAACTACTCAGTGCTGCGCGTGAAGCGCGATGTGTTCGCCAAGTCGTCGATCGGTGGCATCGTGTTGAATCGTTCGGGTGGTGGGCGCCCGGGCAACCAGGCCGTGGGGCTCGACGGCGTATTCACCATCGGCGCCAGGCTCGACGTCATCGTGGCCGGCGCCAAGACCTTCACGCCCGATGTACGAGGCAACGACTGGGCCGGCGCGGCCCGCATTCGCTGGACGCACGATGTGTTCGATGGCGGGTTGACCTACCTCGACGTTGGCGAGCGCTTCAACGCGGAGATGGGGTTCATCCCACGCACCGACATTCGCACGATCGGTGCGCAGGCCGCATGGACGCCTCGCCCGGATTGGCCCGGCGTGCGTCAACTGCGCTTCAACGTGAACTCCTCGTATGTGGAGAATCATGCGGGGCGCAGGGAATCGCAGGCCAGCGGATACGACGCCATCCTGACCGCCCAGGACAGCAGCACTGTGCGCGTGGGCTTTGAGACACAGTACGACTTCCTGCCGTTTGACTGGTCCACAGCCGGGGGACAAATTCCCAGCGCGGGATATACCTGGCGGACCTGGAGAGCGTCCTACGGCTCGAACCAGGCCCGGCGCGTGTACGGTTCGGTCAGCGCCGATACGGGCGGGTATTACAGCGGCGACAAGCAGACATGGCGCGCTGAGCTCAGTATGGTGCCCAGGGACACGCTGCTGCTGGAGAACGTCTACACACGCAACCGCATCGTGTTGCCCGAGACTGGCCCGTTTGTCACGAATGTGTTGAGCACGCGCGTCAGCTATTCGTTCTCGCCCGATCTCTTTGTGAAGACGTTTGTGCAGGTCAACGACGCCACGCGTACAGCCAGCCTGAACGTGCTGTTCTGGTATATCTACCGCCCCGGCAGCGACTTCTACATCGTCTATAACCAGGGATTTGAGACTGACGTGGCGGGACCCAGGAATTTGCGGACGCGCGGACGGTCGCTTGCGGTCAAAGCCACATATTGGTTGTCGCGTTGAAGCGGTTTTAACCTGGCCGGGGGCGGACCGGTCGAAGACATCAGGGAGACTTACTTATGTTGCGACGAGGATTGATTCTTGCGGTGTTGGCGGTGGTGGCGGTGATGGCGAGTTCAGCGTGCGCGGTGGCGGCGCAGCCTGGCCGGGGCAATTGGGTATCCCTGGGCCAGCGAAACGTGACCGACCGCGTGGACCACGACACGGTGGTGGTGACCGGGTCACGGGGCACGTTCACGGCGGTCAAGTTCACAGTGCAGCGCCGGGCCGTGGACTTTCATCGCGTGGTGATTCACTTTGCCAACGGCGCAGACCAAAACGTCGAACTGCGCAACACCATTCGCGCCGGTGGCGAATCACGCGTGATCGACATTGACGGCGCCGATCGGGTGATCCGGTCGATCGACTTCTGGTACGACACGGCCTCGATCGGCCGCGGCCAGCGGGCGACCGTCCGCGTCCTCGGGCGGCACTAGACCGATCTCGCAAGCCAGGAGCGCGGTGCTGGCGCGGGAAGAATCCGTTGTGCCGGCAGAACAGGTTAGAATCCCGGCACACGCTGATGTCTTTGACCGCGGGCTCACGCCTTGGCCCCTACGAAATCGTGGCGCCCCTGGGGGTCGGAGGCATGGGTGAGGTGTATCGCGCGCGCGATACACGGCTGAACCGCGACGTGGCCATCAAGGTGCTGCCGGATCTGTTTGCCCCCGATGTCGAACGGGTGACCCGGTTTACGCGCGAGGCCCAGACGCTGGCCGCGCTGAACCATCCAAACATCGCGCAGATCTACGGACTTGAGTCGCAGGCCCTGGTCATGGAACTGGTGGAGGGCGATGATCTGTCGCACCACATCTCGCAGGGTGCTCTTCCGCTGAGCCAGGCGCTCGCCATCGCCCGCCAGATCATCGACGCCCTGGAGGCTGCCCACGACGCCGGCATCGTTCATCGTGATTTGAAGCCGGCCAACATCAAAGTGCGCCACGATGGCACGGTGAAGGTGCTCGACTTTGGTCTGGCCCGAACCCTGGACTCTGGACCTGGGACCCAGGACCCATCCAACTCGCCCACCCTGACCGCCCGCGCCACCCAGATGGGCATGATCATCGGGACCGCCGCCTACATGAGTCCCGAGCAGGCGCGTGGCAGAGCCGTGGATAAACGCACGGACGTGTGGGCGTTTGGGTGCGTGCTCTACGAAATGCTGGCGGGCAAGAAGGCATTTGATGGAGAAGACGCCACCGAGATTATTTCCTCGGTGGTCAAGACGGAACCCGACTGGAGCGCGCTGCCGGCCACCGTACCGCCACACATCCGCACCATCATCACTCGATGCCTCGACAAGGATCGCAAGGCGCGCATTCCCGATCTCTCTGTGGTGCGCTACATGCTCGATGGCACCATGCCAACGACGGTCCTTGCGCCGCAATCGGCTGGGCCTGCGCGAAGCGCCAGCACAGCCTGGTACGCGGCCACCGCCTTATTCGCGATCACGACGATGGTGATGGGTGTGGCGTGGTATCGCGCGGGTGCGACAGCACCGACCGACGGCAAATTTGTCGTCGTACCGCCTGATGGAACCATCTTCACGGTCGGGAACTACGTTGGAGCGACTGCGCCGGTCATTTCGCCGGATGGTAAGACTCTGGCATTCACCGCACAGGACCCCGTGGGCAAACGGATGTTGTACGTGCGCCCCATTGACTCCTTGGTGGCGCAGGCACTGCAGGGGACCGAGGGCGCTGCGTTTCCGTTCTGGTCGCCCGACAGCGCTTTCATCGGGTATTCGATCACCGGGAAACTGCTCAAGGTATCGGCCACTGGCGGGCCGCCTCAGACGCTGTGTTCGCTCAATCCTGGAATCTTGAGTCGGGGAGGCACCTGGAGCCGTGACGGCGTGGTCGTGTTCAACAACGGTCCCGCGCCCCTCTACCGCACGTCCTCAGCCGGAGGGACCGAGGCGGTCGTGATGGGAGCCCTTGAGGACGAAACCGGCAGAGAGTTTCCATCGTTCCTTCCTGACGGCCGCCGCTTTATCTTTCACGCGGCGGGCGGAAAGAAGGACGGGCTGATCGTGGGGTCCATCGATTCGGCCGAGACAACGTGGCTGACTTCATCAGAGAGCGGCGCGGTCTTTGACGAAACAAGCGGTCGGCTGCTGTTTGTTCGACAGGGTATCTTGCTTTCCCAGGCCTTTGATCCGCGCACACTTGCGCTCAGCGGCGATCCCGTGACCGTTGCGGAGAATGTGGAAACGGCGGCGGTTCCGGGCGTCGTCACATTCTCCATTTCGGCGAACGGTGTGCTGGCCTACGGCATTGGACAGGCGGTCAGCACCGGTCTGCGTATGACATGGATGAACCGGCAGGGCAAGGTGCTGGGCACGATCGGCCCACTCGCACCCTATCGCGGACTGAGCCTCTCGCCGAACGGACTGCACGTGGCCGCACATCGGCACGAAGGTGACGGCGGGGACATTTGGGTGACCGACGTGGCGCGGGACTCGACCACGAGATTCACATTGGATCCGACACAGGAGAACTCGTCGCCGGTCTGGTCGCCCAAGGGCGACCGCGTCGCGTTTCAGTCCGTGCGGCAAGGGAAGCCCGGCGTGTACGTCAAGGCGGCCAATGGGGGCGACGACGTACGGCTGTTCGAGGCCACAACGAGCCGCTTCGTGGTGCCGCTCTCCTTCTGGCCCGATGGTCAAACCCTCTTGTTCGGCTTGTCGGAGGCCGCCACAAACCGGGACATGTGGACGGTGTCGCTCGGCGGCGAGCATACGGCGGCGCCGCGAGTGCAAACCGCCCTTGTTGAACTGAGCGGACAGGTCTCGCCCGATGGCCGATGGCTGGCGTACCAGTCGGACGAGACCGGCGCGCAGGAAATCTACATCCAGCCGGCGACTGCGGCGCCTGGAAAGTGGAAGGTGTCCACCGGCGGCGGGCAGGCGCCGCGGTGGCGCGGCGACAGCCTGGAGTTGTTCTATTGGGGGGCCGGGCAGCTGTTTGCCGTTGACATTGGCGTCACGGGCGACACGGTCGTCCCCGGCGTGCCGAAAACATTGTTTGAGTATCGCGGAGTACCGAACGTGTCGCACGGCAGTTACTTCACGTCCTACGACGTGACCAGCGACGGCGAGCGGTTCCTGGTGTCGCGACGAGAGTCCGAGGGCCAGGCCGATGGCTCCTCGGCTCCCATCGTCATTGTGCTCAACTGGCGGAACCGAATCGGAAAGTAGGGAGGCACTGTGTCCGTAACAAGCGAGACCCGTCGTCGTTTCATCACGCACTTTGCCGGTGCTGGACTCGGCGCCACTCTGGCCCCAGGCATCATCTGGGCGAAGATGCAGGAGCAGGGCGCATCCCGAATCACCCTTGAGATGGTGACCGGCGCGCTGAAGCTGGCCGGCATCGAAAGCACCGAGGCCGAACGCCAGGCCATGGTCAACGGCGCAAACACGAGCCTGACGCGATACGAGGCGAATCGCCAGATCGACATTCCCAACGATGTCTCGCCGCCGTATCACTTCAGCTCCCTTGTGCCCGGCATTGAGGTGGATAAGGTGGCGCGGCCCTTCCGTCTCAGCGCGCCACCGCCGCTGCGGCGGCCGGCCAACCTTGAGGACGTGGCCTTCTGGCCGCTCCGGCACCTCGCCGAACTCGTGCGCACGAAGAAGGTCACCTCACTTGAATTGACCGAGATGTATCTCGGCCGTCTGCACCGCTACAACGGCACGCTCAACAACGTCGTGACGTTCCTTGACGATGTGGCGCGGGCGCAAGCGAAGCAGGCCGACACCGAAATTGCTGCGGGCAAGTACAAGGGCCCGCTCCACGGCATTCCCTGGGGCGCGAAAGACATCATCTCCGTGAAGGGTTACAAGACCACGTGGGGCACGGCGCCGCTCAAAGACCAGGTGCTTGACTACGACGCGAGCGTGGTGGAGATGTTGCGCGATGCGGGGGCCGTGCTGATCGCCAAACTCACCACCGGCGAACTGGCGTCGGGCGACAACTGGTTTGGCGGACAAACAAAGAGTCCTTGGGATCCGGCAGTCGGCTCCAGCGGATCCTCAGCCGGCCCATCGTCGGCCACCGCAGCCGGGTGTGTCGCGTTTGCGATTGGCTCCGAGACCAGCGGGTCCATTCTGAGCCCTTCGGCGCGGTGCGGCCTTGCGGGGTTGCGACCGACGTTTGGGCGCATCAGTCGACATGGCGTCATGGCGTTGTCGTGGACGATGGATCGGCTGGGGCCGATCTGCCGCCACGCCGAAGACTGCGCCATTGTCATGCAGGCGATCGCGAAGCCGGATGGTCGCGACATGAGCGTGTCGGATGCGCCGTTCAACTGGGACGCGCGACTGGATATCAAGAAGCTGCGTGTGGGCTACATCAAGGAGTCGTTCGATACGTTGACCAACGCCGCAGCGAAACAGAATGCGGAAAAAGTGCTCGATACGCTGCGCACGCTCGGAGTCACGACGTTTGTACCCATGACCATTCCCATGGCCAACACACAGGGGTCAACCATCGGTGTGGAGTCGGCCGCGTACTTCGACCGCATGACTCGCACCGGCAAGATGACCGGCTCGCGCGGCGGCGGCCGCGCCAACGCGTGGCTGACTCCGGCCGTGGAGTTCCTTCAGCAGCAGCGCATCCGCATGATGATGATGATGGAACTTGAGCAGGCCACGCGCGGACTCGACGTGTATGTGGTGGCGTCCAACAACACCGGAGGCACACCCACGCCGGCTGGCCGCGGTCGCGGCGCTGGAGACCCGGTGGATCCCGCAGCTGCGGCGGCTGCGGCGGGCGGAAGGGCCGGCGGTCGTGGTGGGGATCCCGCGGCGGCAGGTCGTGGTGGGCGCGGTGCAGGTGGTGGGGGCGGCGCAGCTGGCCCGCAAAATCCTGCCGCCCGCCACTCAACCATGGCGAACCTCGCGTGTTACCCCGCGATCAACATCCCCAACGGATTCGCGGAGAATGGCCAGCCGACGAACGTGACATTCTTCGCGCGGCCGTTCGGAGAAGAGCCACTACTCGCCTTGGCTGCTGCCTATCAAGGGGCGAGCGGATTCTACAAGCAGAAGCCCACCAAGTTGGGATAGTCCAGGGTCCAGGGTCCAGAGTCCAGAGTTCGTTGTGCCTGCGCCGTTCGGCGCAGGGGCTTAGTTAAGAATCAGGATGCGCGAAGCGCCACCGAGAACCCTGGACTCTGGACTCTGGACGCAGGACTACTTGAGCACGCCCACCCTCACCCCCGAAGCCTGTGCCGCGGTCCGGTAAACGCGGTGCGTGGCTTTCTGGAAGTCGGTGGGCTTGGCCTTGTAGATATCCACAAACGTCTGCGGATTCCGGTCGATCACCGGGAACCAGGTGCTTTGCACCTGCACCATGATGCGGTGGCCTTTGAGGAATCTGTGGAAGCGGTCGCGCAGGTCGAATTCGTACTTCACGGGTTGGTTGGGGACCAGCGCCTCGGGTGTGGAGAAGGAGTTCCGGTAGCGGCCGCGGAAGACTTCGCCGGCCAGCAGCATCTGGAAGTCGCCCATCCTGATACCGCGCGGGTTGGGTGTGTTGTCAGGCGCGGTGCCCGGATACACGTCAATCAATTTCACCACCCAGTCGGCGTCGGTCCCTGTTGTGGACGCGATGATGGACGCAAAGATCGGTCCGGCGATGACCACGTCCTCGGTGAGTGGCTCGGTGCGATAGACCAGCACGTCTGGCCGCGTGGCCGCGAAGCGCTGGTCCTCAACCATCCACAAGTGGCCCTGTGTGGTGCGCGCTTCGGTGCTCCACGGCACGGGTTTCGATGGGTCCGAGACGTATTCGTCGAAGCCTCCACCTGAGGCCGCCGTCGCGGCTGTCGGCGGCGAGAACGACAGCCCGCCATCGGCTTGGAAATACAGCGTGCGCGACTCGGTTGTGGTGGGTGGCCACGCGTCAAAGGTGCGCCAGGTGTTGCCGCCCGTTTCAAACATGGTGGCCTCGGCTGTTGGCGCCGCGCCTTTGTCTTTCAGGTGATGCGTGAAAAACGGAAACTCGACCTCGCGGCGATAGTAGTCGCCGGTCTGCGAGCCAAACCGGATGTCGCCCAGCGCATCGCCAGGCATCGAGGCCCATCCGCCGTGCAGCCACGGTCCGATGACAATGCGGTTCTTGTTGGCGGGTGTCGCGCGCTCCACCTGACGGTACGTTTCAAGAGGGCCGTAGAAATCTTCTGCGTCGAACCATCCGGCCACGTTCAGCACCGCGTGTTTCACGTTGGTCGCGTACTTGAGCGGATTCTGCCGCTCCCAGTACGCGTCGTAGTTCGGGTGGTCCATGTACTCGTTCCACGTCGGCACGCTGTAGTTAAAGAACTTCTCGTTGATGTTGGCCACCGGGCCCGCATCGAGGAAGAAGCGGTACCCATCGGGTGTGCCGTAGTCAAAGCCGCCGCCGCGCGTTTCGGTAGCGCCGGCGCGAGGGCGTGCGTTGCCGGCGAGCCAACTGAACGTGTACATCAGCCTGAACGCGCCGTTGTGATGGAAGTCGTCCCCAAGGAACATGTCGATGGCCGGCGCCTGGGGAGACGACGCCTTGAGGGCCGGGTGCGCGTCGATCATGCCCCACACCGTCTGTGAGCCGGGATACGAGATGCCCCACTGGCCCACGCGGCCATTGTTGTTGGGCACGTTCTTTACGAGCCAGTCGATCGTGTCGTACGTGTCGGTGCTTTCGTCCGTGGCGCGAGGCCCCTTCGGCGTCGGCACCAGCGGCCGCATCACCACAAAGTCGCCTTCAGACCGGAACTTCCCGCGGACGTCCTGATACACAAAGATGAACTTCTCGGTCACGAAGTCTGCCGACGGCCCAAGCGTGGCCCGATACGCGTCGGCGCCATACGGCGGCGACCCATACGGCGTCCGGTGCAGCATGAACGGATACGGCGCCGACGTGTCCTTCGGCGTGTAGACGATGGTGAACAACTTCACACCGTCGCGCATGGGAATCATCTGTTCGGACTTGGTGTACGCCGCCCTGATGTCGGCGCCAGCCTGCGCGCCGAGTTTACGGTCGGCGCCTCCCAGCGCGCCCAGGACGATGAGGGCGGCGAACAGGAAGAACAGTCCGTGGGTCCGTGGGGCCGCAGGTCCGTGGGTTCTTGGTGGCGCTACGCGCATTATTGTTCTCCTGACAAAAAGTCCCGCGCCAACGGCGCGGCTCAACGGACTTGTACGAAGCTTTCGTCGAGCGCGGCGGTGGATGCGATGCCGAGCAGTTTCAGTGTCCGCACGATATCGGTGCGGAGGACATCGATCGCCCGAGCGACGCCAGGCCCGCCTGCGGCGCCGAGTCCGTACGCGTAGGCGCGACCGATGAGCACCGCGCGTGCGCCCAGGCACAGCGCCTTCACCACGTCGCCGCCGCGCCGGATGCCGCCGTCGAGGAGCACCTCCACGCGTCCATCCACCGCCGCCACCACTTCGGGCAGCACCTGAATCGTGGCCGCCACGCCGTCCAACTGCCGTCCGCCATGGTTCGAGACCACCACGGCTGACGCGCCGCCATCAATCGCACGCCTCGCGTCATCGGCGGTGTGCACGCCTTTCACCACAATCGGCCCGCCCCATGCGTCGCGAATCCAGCGCAGGTCGTCCCAGCACGTCATTGATTGTTCAAGCGCCGCACCCACATCCGCGTAGGGCATCGGGCCTTCCGGCAAGACGATGTTGGGGAAGTTCATCAGACCGCCGTCGCGAAGGTACGCCGAGAGCCAGCGTGGCTTGATGAGGAACTGGCCGAGGTGAGGAAGCATCGCGAACGGCTTGCCGGAAAGAAGCGGCTTCATCCCGTTGCGCAGGTCGCGTTCGCGCATGCCAGCCACCGGCGTATCGATCGTGACGACGAGCGCCGCGCAACCGGTTGCCTTTGCGCGTTCGATGCCACCCATCGCCACGTCGCGTCCGCCCACCAGGTAGAGCTGAAACCAGACGGGTCCGCGGGTGGCGCTCTTGACGTCCTGAACGTGGCAACCCGAAAGCGTGGAGAGAATGTAGGCGGTGCCGTTGTCGCCGGCGGCACGGGCAGCCACCTCCTCGCCGCGTGGATAAAACATGCGGCTGCTGCCGACCGGCGCCAGCAGAAACGGCAGGTCGAGTTTTGTGCCCAGGACCGTGGTCGAGAGGTCGCAGCGGGAAGTGGCGACGGCTGAATGGGGCCGGAAGGTGACGTCTTCAAATGCGCGGCTGTTCTCGCGCAGGGTGATCTCCGCGTCAGCGCCGCCGTCGATGTAATCAAACACCACGCGGGGCAGCCGCTTCTTCGCGGCCAGGCGCAGGTCGGCGATATTAACGGCCGTGGACATGTGCGCGGATTCTACCGCACGGCCATAGAATGGCGCCGGAGTATGACGATGCGTACAGCGGCGTGGATGATCTGTCTGAGCAGCCTCGCGGTGGCGACGGCCGCCCGCCAACCCCAGCCCCTCGGTGAACCTCCGAATGTGTCGGCCAGCCTGGCAGACCAGGCGGACCGTGTATCGCTGACTTATGAGGGCCATCGAATTGTGGACGGGACCATCGGCGGTGCTGCCGGCGTGACCGCGGAACGGCGCGCCGTGACGAATGAGTCGAACGGCGCCGTGACGCAGGTGATCAAGTGGACCGCAGTCGGCCGCGGCCCGCTCACGTTTGACCTCACCGTGTCCGCCAGCACCGATGCTCTGGCCGTGGAAGTGGACCGGCCCGCTGGAACGGCTCCCGTTGTGCGCACCAGCATCGGCCCCAGCCACAACCTCCGTAACCGCGCGGTCTACGACCGCACTCGCGATTGGGTGGTGTCAATCGACGCGGGCGCGCAACTGGCCGTGACTCCCGGGGCCGCCAGGGCGTCAGGCACGACGTTTCAACTGCGCGGATCCGGATCGGAAGTGGTGCTGCGTTTCCGCCCACGTTTCTATCAGAAGCATCGCGGCCTGAAGCACTTCCAGCCGTGGACCTATCAGTCGTGGAAGCCCTCGGTCGCCGGATGGACGTCCTGGTATGCGTTCCGCGATCGCGTGACCCAGCAGGACATCACCGAGACTGCCGCGGTGGTCGCCGAGACGCTGGCGCCCTTCGGCTACGAATACATCCAGATAGACGATGGGTTTCAGCAGAACCCAATTGGGGTGCCGAGCCACTGGCTCACGCCCAACGAGAAGTTTCCTCAGGGACTTGATGGACTTCGGAACTCGATCACGCAACGCGGTCTCAAGGCGGGCTTGTGGACGAACGTGTCATTCGCCGATCGCGACTACGCGATGGCGCATCCCGGGTACTTCGTGCAGGACGCGGAAGGGGGCCCGGCACGCGGCAACTGGGTGGGATACGTCATGGACGGATCAAATCCATTGACGTTGACCGACCTGGTGGCGCCGGTGTATCGATCGCTCAAAGCATCGGGCTGGAAGTACTTCAAGGTGGATGCCCTGCGGCACCTGAAGTACGAGGGTTACAACAGCGCCGCGGACTATTTTGCCGGCAAACAACTGGACCGCGAGGCCGTCTATCGCCAGTTCGCCGCGTCAATCACCTCCGAGCTTGGTCCCGATGTGTTCAAGTTGATGTGCTGGGGCGTGCGTCCCGAATTGATCGGATTGTTCGATGGATGCCGGCTCGGCAACGACGGCTTCGGGTACGGAGGCTTCTCCGAATACAACTCCTTCAACAACATCGTCTGGCGCAACGACCCGGACCACATCGAACTGAAGCAGCCTGACGCCTATCGAGCCACCACGATTACCTCGCTGACGGGATCGATCCTGATGCTCACGGATCCGCCCGGGTTGTATCGGACCGATCGCGTGGAAGCCGCTCGTCGCGCGTCACCGGTGTTGTTCGCCCTTCCCGGGCAGATCTATGACGTGGAGCCATCGAGATCTGATGCGATCGACCGGGCGGCTGTTGAGATGTCGGGTAGCGGCCCGCGCACATTTGATGCGACGCAGGAACTGTCGACCCACTATCTCTACGCGGTTGATGTGAGTCGGCTGTACGAGCAGTGGATGGTGTTGGCGCGCACAGGCGGCGAATCGGCGGTGCGCATGGCGGACCTCGGCCTTGCCGCCGATCGCGACTATCTCGCATTCGAGTTCTGGACGAAAGCGTTCTTGGGCACGTTCAAAGGGAGCCTGACGCCTGGGCCCGTTAACCCGACGTTTGGTGTCCAGGCCATCTGCCTCCGCGAGAAGGCCGATCATCCGCAGTTGCTGGCCACCAACCGGCATGTGGCGTGCGGCGCCGTCGATGTGACCGACGTGAAATGGTCCAGCGGCGCGCTCGAGGGATCGAGCGATGTGGTTCCGAACGAGACGTACGAAATCTACCTGACCGAACCGGCGGGGTATGCACTCGCCGATGCGCGGCTCGTTGGCGCTCAACTCATCGACAGCCAGAAGAGCGGTGATGTCCGGACGCTGCGTCTGCGTTCGCCGGGCGGCCGCTTGCAGTGGCGGCTGGAGTACCGGCGGGTCCCAGGAGTTTGACCGCATCAGCCATGCGGCAGAAAATGGCGCGCATGGACAGACGAGACTTCCTCAAGACGGGGGGGGGGGGGGGGGGGGGGGGGGGGGGGGGGGGGGGGGGGGGGGGGGGGGGGGGGGGGGGGGGGGGGGGGGGGGGGGGGGGGGGGGGGGGGGGGGGGGGGGGGGGGGGGGGGGGGGGGGGGGGGGGGGGGGGGGGGGGGGGGGAGGGGGGGGGCGGGGGAGGGGCGGCGCCCCCGGCAACCCCTCCGTCTGCCGCCCAGGCCATCCCGGCCGTGCCGGAGAATCGCGATCGCACGACAACCGCCGAGATGAAGCAACGGTACGGCGAGATCACGATGCTCGAATTCCCGCAGTTCGTGAAGGACCGGTTTCCTGGTGTGCGGAAGATGGATATCTTCTCGGGCCTGTTCGGCGATGTGACGGACGACAGTATGTTCATCACGGCCGCACAAGGCGGGGGTGGCGGCGCCGGCTTCGATCCCATGAGCGCATCGGGCCGCAAGTGGCTGGACCAGATGGCCAACACGCTCGTGAAGACGGGTACGAAGGTGCAGCACATTTCGAATAACGCGCCGTTTGCACTCGCCGACTTCGGGTCGCCTGAAGCCGACGCGCGTCGCAAGGCCGGCGTGGCGATGGCCAAGCGCTGGCTCGAGGGCTGCGCCGTGCTTGGCGTGGTCTCGATGCGGATGAACTCACCGCAGGCGCTGGGCCCGTCCATTCGCCCGAATGCCATCCCCCGGAGTGCCGACGGGTATCCGCGCAACCTCGATCTTGTGCCGTTGCTGGACGCAGCGATCGAGTCCTACAGGGAGATGGCCGACTTCGGGGGTGACCGCGGCATCAAGGTCACGTTTGAAAATCACTGGGGCCTTGCGGCCGACCCGATGAATCTGCGGATCATGGTCGACACGATCAACCATCCCTACTGCGACGTCACGCCGGACTTCTGCAACTGGGAGCACGAGTACATGCTCTTCAACGGCCTTAAGGCTCTGGTGCCGTACTCCACCTCCAACGTGCACGCGAAGTATTGGGACCGGTGGGGCGACAAAAACGACGTGCAGCGCGGCGTGCGCATCATGCTGGCGGGCGGCTTCAAGGGTACGTTTGCGCTGGAGTACGAAGCCGGCCCACTCAACGGCGTCGAGGGCGCAACGTATCTCTACAAGGAAGTGCTCGCCGCGCTCACGACGCCCACGCCGGTACGCTGAAGCCGACCGTGACGCGGCTCGGGCTCAGCGGTTTGAGTACTGCGCGATCAGCGCGTTCACTGTGCCGTCGGCCTTGTACTTCGCGATGGCCTTGTTGATCTGATCGAGATAGATCACAAACGGCGATTTCTTCGAGATCGTGATGTAAAACGGTTCTTCGGCGACGAACTTCGGCAGACTCTCGAACTTCGAAGTTTCGCCGGTCTTCTTCAGCTGGTCATTCCCCGCATACAGGGAGTAGATGAAGTAGTCGGCCTGACCGGTCGCGACGAGGTTGAACGCCTGCGCGGCCGTGGTGGCGCGGATCAATTGCAGGCTGGCCGCGGCGAAGTCGTCGAATTGCTGCCCGTAACTGTCGCCAATCATCGCCACGCCCTTTTTGCCGACCAGCACATTCCACGTGTCAAACGGGAACGGCTTGCCCTTGGCGACAAACAACGCCACGGGGTCGGTGGTGTAGGGATCGGAATAGAGCATGTAGGTGAGGCGGTCGGTCGTCTTGTAGGCCGCGACGAGCACATCCACTTCCCCGGACCTGGCCTTGGCCTGCACTTCATCCCAGGTGCCCGAATAGGGAAACGTCGTCCTGAGATCGAGGTCGGCGAAGATCCTGCCGGCCAGCGCCGCACCGGCGCCATCAATCACCGCACCGCTGCGAAACATGATGGGCGGCCATTCCGGGTGCCCGGAGATCTTGACGGATTCAAGCGCCGCAGGCTGCACCGGCGTGGACGAGCTGCTGCAGGCGGTGACGGTCAGGACGAGGGCGGCGATCGACGCGATCGTCGCGATGGGAGTGACAAGTCTGCGTTTCATGCCCATTTAACTTACCTTGTGTCAGGGTCTCCGTCCCAGGCGCTTCGCGGTATTGTTCACGCAGCATGAGACTCACAATCCCTACCGCCATCGCCCTCGGAGCCGTGATGTGGGCCCAGGCACCGGCATCGGTGCCAGTCACGCCGCACATCACCCGCGGTGCATTCTCGTTCGCGTATGACGAGCGGGGCATCTCGCAACTGAAGCATCCCGCCGATCCGTTCGGTGCCATGGTCACGACGCCGGCGCCCGTCGGTCGGGGCGGCGGCCGGGGCGCGGCGGTGCAGCCGGCGGCCCCCCAGCGGGCGGCCACCCTCGGGTTGATGATCGCGTATCAGGTGGGCGGCAAGCCCGATTGGACCAGCGTGGCCACGCGGGGCGCGATGACCGCCACCCCGGAAACCGGCACGGTCCGCTATTCGACCTCGGGGGCCGGGCCGCTCGCGATCACCGAGACCTACAGCACAGATGGCCGGGCGCTCGACTGGAACATCGACCTGGCGGCGGTCGGCTCGGCCGTACGCGTGGGCGACTTCGGTATCAGCCTGCCCGTGCAGGGCCCCACGGGCGAGAACCCTGCGCAGATCTTCGAACGCGGATTCCTGAAACAGCAGTTTGTGTCCGGCGCAGGTTCCTTCTTCTTCTATGTTCGCGCTTCGGGGGCACCACCTTTCCTGCTGGTCACCGCCAAGCCTGGAACGAAGCTCGAGTACTTCTCCGCCGCCGGCCGCGCGGGCGGAACGATGTTCGTGCACTCGGCGAAGTCGGGCAGCGAAGAGACGCGAGGCACGTGGCGGCAGGCGCACACCGCGTTGAGCTTGAAGGCCGGCGCGAAAGCCAGCTACGGGTTCCGCCTCCAGTGGGCTTCCAGCTACGACGAACTCCGCGACCTGCTGTATGCCAACGGCCTGTTCGACTTACGCGTGGTGCCCGGCATGACCGTGCCGTCGGACTTGTCCGCGAAGTTCTCCCTCCGCACGAAGGCGCAGATCGAGTCTGTCACGGCGGAGTTCCCGGGCCA
Source organism: Acidobacteriota bacterium (assembly GCA_016716905.1). NCBI lineage: Bacteria > Pseudomonadati > Acidobacteriota > Acidobacteriota bacterium. The sequence goes on from JADJUS010000001.1 coordinate 21,189, forward strand.
GACCACGATTACGCCGTTGGGTTCGCCGGCGTCGCCCGGCGGCAGCCGCGCAGACACCCACCTCTACGAGGTCACCTTCCGCAAACTCGGCGAGAACATGCTGACCATCACGCACGATGGCGGACGTAAGACGTATCTCGAGTTCTTCGCTGCGGAGCCGATGGAGACGCTGATCAAGAAGCGGGCATCGTTCCTGGTCAATCGCCAGCAGGTGAAGGATCCCACCAAGTGGTGGAACGGTGTCTACGGCCCCTACGACATGAAGGCGAAAGTCGTGCGCACCATCGACGATCCCGACATCTTTGTCGACCGCATGGTCTACGCCCTGACGGCTGATGATCCCGGCCTGGCGAAAGCGCCCTACATCGCCGCCAAAAACGTCACCTTTCCGGACAGGGCCGAGATCGAATCGCTGGAGTACTACATCAAGCACTTTGTCTGGGGCGGCCTCCAGCGCAAGGATGATGAACGGCCGTATCCGTACGGCATCTACGGCACGCCGCACTGGTTCATCAATCGCGATCCCGAGCGGCGCAAGGCCTACGCAGACTCACTGGCCAATGGCGCCACGGCCAAGGCCGACCTCTCCAAGGAGCACGTCTGGCGCAACTACGACTATCCGCATGTGGTGATGCTGTATTTCCACATGTACCAGATCGCGAAGATGTATCCGGAGATGTCGACCTATCTCGACGCGGCCGGCTACCTCACGCGCGCATGGGAAACCGCTCGCGCGTTCTACACCTATCCGTACGAGATCTATCCCTCTTACTACGACACCTATAAATGGGGGCTCTATAACGAGTTGGTCGTACTCGACGTGATCGACGCGCTGAAGGCCGAGGGGCATCCGGAGCAGGCGAACTGGCTGACAGGGGAGTGGGAAAAGAAGACCAAGTATTTCGTGTATGACGATGCATATCCGTTCCGGAGCGAGTATGCGTTCGATCGAACGGCGTTCGAGTCTACGTATGCGCTGGCGAAGTACGGCGCCACGCACGATATGCCGCCCGACCGGAACCTGTGGTTCGACCTCAAGCTGAAGACGTGGTGGTCCCACCCGTCAGTGAAGCGCGAGGACGCGCGGGCGTTTATGGATCGCCAGCTGGCGTCGGGCCTCGTGGTGCGCGGCTGGCTCAATCCCGCGTATTACACGCTCGGCGCCGATCCAGGCGTGAGCTACATGGCCGCGATGGGCGGGTGGGGTGTGCTCGACTATGCGGTCAACTTCGCGCCCAGTCCCTACGACTGGCTGCAGCTGGGGTACGCGTCGTATCTCAGTTCGTGGAGCCTGGTGAATAGCGGCACGGCCGAGTCCGGCTACGGCGCGTGGTTCCCCGGCAAGGAGAACGACGGTGCCGCGGGCTGGCAGTTCATGAGCGCCAAGGCCGGCAGCGCGTGGATGGGATCGAGTGTGCCCGGCGGCGTCACCGTGCCGCGCGGGCCGTGGCACTACGACGGCGAAATTGATCTTGGCTTTGGCGGCGCGCTCCGCATGGCCGCCACCGTCGTGACCAACGACCCGACATTCGGCTGGACCGCGTACGGCGGCGTGGGGAAAGACGACGGGACGCGGCTGTTGATCAACCCTCGCGACGGCGTCCGCCGCCGGCTCGCGGTGGTGACGCAGGACCGTGCGCTGCCGTTTGCCGACAGCCTGTCAAGGTTGAAGGTGGAGCTGGAGCGCGATGGATTTGCCGCGGCCGGAGACATCGCGGTGGACAAGTCGCTGGAGGCCATCACGTTCACGATCGAGAACCGCACGGGCAGCGCGCACCGGACGGGCATTCGTCTGTCGTTCCCGCTCAACGCGACTTATGTGTTGACCGCGGGAGGCGATCCCGTGGCGTTGGTCCCCACAGGAAACCCGGACTATCCGTGGCGGGCGGAGGTGGCGGTGAGCGGGGCGGCGAGCGTCGTCGAATTACGCCGTCAACGCACGACCCTGAAACCGTAGTCCGTATACCGGAACGAGGGATCGATCCGGCTGCGCTGCGCGCAGCGGCTCACGGTGATGGCGTGTCGCCACGCCCCGCCCCGCGACACACGCCGCCGCCCTGTCTCAGGACCGCGCGGATCGTGCGTGGGCGATGTGGCGTAGTAGTCGGCCCCATACCAATCGGCGCACCACTCGTGAATGTTCGCGCCAATCCCGAAGAGGCCGAAGCCGTTGGGCTCCCCGAGCGTGACCGGCCACGGACCCGCACGCGCACCCCGGCCGCCGTTAGGCACCCACGCGGGAATCTCATCACCCCACGGATACTGCACGCCAGCCAATCCGCCCCGCGCCGCCCATTCCCACTCTGCTTCGGTCGGCAGGCGCACGGGCTCGCCGGCATTCGACCGCCACCGGCAATAGGCCTGAGCATCCAGCCAACTCACGCCAGTCACAGGCAGGTCAGTCACCGTGATCTCGCCCAGCCACTCGCGTGGCGCATCGTGACCGGTTGCGCCAAGAAACCTCGCGTACTCCGCCTGCGTGACCGGATACACCGCGCACTCAAACGCCTCCACGCTCACCTCGTGCACCGGCCGCTCATCGTCTTGCCCGGTGTCGCTGCCCATGAGAAATCGACCGGCGGGTATCGGCACAAACATCGTCACTGTGCCATCATGCGCCGGGGAGGGCGGCGATGAGGTGGCAAAAAATCGTGGGCGGTCTTATGGTGATGGCGATCGGCGCCGGGGTGGCCGTGCCGGTGGGCCACGCGCAGGCCGGCCGTGCGTTCACCACTAACTTCACGCTGGCCGAGTTTGCAGCGCGCCGCGCCCGAGTCTACGACGCGATAGGTCCGCAGGGCCTCGCCCTGATTCAGGGACTCCCCAGCGTGCATTCGTCGGCCATCTTCCGGCAATCCAACGAGTTCTACTACCTGTCCGGCGTCGTGACGCCGCAGGCCATTCTGCTGATGGACGGCACCACCAGGCGCAGCATCTTGTATCTGCCGAAGCAGAACGTGAGCCGGGCCGCGGTCGAAGGCGATCTGCTGTCGTCGGATGACCCGGCGGCCACCGCCCGGATTACAGGCGTGGACGAGGTGCGGTCACCTGAAGAGCTTGAAGCGGATTTGAGCGCGCGTGCCGGGGCGACAACGATGTATGTGCCGTTTGCGCCCACTGAAGGCGCGAGTGAGAGCCCCGATGGCGCGCGGCGCCGCACCGCAGATGCCGCAGCGGATCCGTGGGACCGGCGAATCAGCCGCGAAGCCCACCTGCGTGCGTTATTGGCCGCCCGAGCCCCGCGCCTTGAGATCAAAGATCTCTCACCCATCCTCAACACGATGCGCGAGATCAAAAGCCCGGCCGAGATCGCGCTCATCACGCGCGCAACCAAGATCGGTGGCGAAGCCATTATCGAGAGCATGCGCAGCACCGTGCCCGGCCTGGCCGAGTACGAAATTGACGCACTCGCGCAGTTCATCTTTGTGCGCCACGGCGCCCAGGGCGAGGCCTACCGTGCCATCGTGGCCAGCGGCCCGGCGGCGATGAACGCGCACCATCGGGCCGGAGAGAAGATCATGACGGCCGGTGAGCTGGTGCTGATGGACTACTGTCCCGACCTCGGCTATTACCGCTGCGACGTCACGCGCCAGTGGCCGGTCAACGGCAGGTTCAGCCCGGATCAGCGTGACCTGTATGGCTTCTATCTCGGCATCTACGAAGCCGTCCTCGGCGCCATCAAGCCGGGATTGAGATCGCAGCAGGTGCTGCAGGCGGCGTTGCCCAAGATGGACGCCATCCTGAGAGCCGCGAAGTTTTCGAAGGATATCTACACAGACGCCGCCACGCGGTTTGTCGAGCGGTATCGCACGTCTGCCGAGCGCGGTGGAGGCCTGGGTCACGCGGTGGGCATGGCCACGCATGATTTCGGAGGCGGCACCGGTCTCATGCGGCCGGGCATGGTGTTTACGATCGAGCCGGCGCTCACCATCCCCGAAGAGCAGATCTACATCCGTCTTGAAGACATGATTGTCATCACTGAGAGGGGCGCGACGGTTCTTTCGGATTTTGTACCGCGCAGCATTGCGGCGGTGGAGAGAGCGATGGCCGGGCCAGGCCTTCTGCAACAGTACCGCCGGATTCGCTGACGTCCATGACAGACCCGACGGGGCCCCCGGCGCGCACCAGGCGGCCGCGGTATTCCGGAAAAATCCACGGCGGTTTCAGGACAAATGCAAAGAGCTGAATCCCGATCGTTACGGCCCAGAGATCGACAAGGTGCTGGCCTCCGGCAAGACGCCGGCCGGCATGCATCGACCGATCATGGTGGACGAGGTGCTGGCCTGCCTTCGCCCTGTGGCCGGTGACGTGGCCGTGGACTGCACACTGGGCGGCGGAGGGCATACGCGCGCGTTGCTCGGTCGCGTGTTGCCGGGTGGCCGCGTGATTGGCCTTGACGTCGATCCAATCGAGCTGCCGCGCACCGAGGGTCGCCTGCGGAGCGAAGGGTTCGGTCCCGAGTCGTTTGTCGCGCACCAGGGAAACTTCGCCGGTGTGCACAAGGCTCTGGCCGCAGAGGGACATGCGGCCGCGAACATCATCTTTGCGGACCTCGGCGTCTCCTCAATGCAGCTCGACAACCCCGGTCGTGGCTTCAGTCACAAGGAGTCGGGTCCCCTCGACATGCGCATGAATCCTTCTCGTGGCGTGACGGCCGCGCAGCTGATCGAGCGACTGTCCGAAGACGCGCTCGCGACATTGCTTGAGGAGAACGCTGACGAACCGCACGCCGCCCTCATCGCCGGCATATTGAAGGGACCGACCCCTGGACCCCTGGACTCCGGGACCCCGACGATGCTCACGACCAACGCGGTCAATGACCTGGTGCGTCAGGCACTCTTGTCCGCGTTCCCTCGTCTCACACCGGCTGACGCGACGCTCTCGGTCCGCCGAACCTTTCAGGCGTTGCGCATCGCGGTGAACGACGAATTCGCCGCACTCGACGCGCTGTTGCGGTCATTGCCGCAGTGTCTGGCGCCGGGTGGCCGTGTGGCGATCCTGACGTTTCATTCGGGTGAAGACCGTCGCGTGAAGAAGGCGTTCCAGGCGGGCCTGCGCGACGGCGTGTATGCGACGGTGGCTGATGAAGTCATTCGCGCGACGCCGGAGGAGCGCCGCGCCAACCCGCGCGCCTCGTCGGCGAAATTGCGCTGGGCGGTTCGGAGCTGAGAGAGTTCGACCGGGGGCCGGCCGGGGGCCGGCCCCGGGGGGGGCCTGCCGGGGGGGGGGGCTTTTCTCACCCAGAGTCCGCTGAGGTTGATCGTCGCCGCGGTCGGGGTGATCGCCACGCGGCAGCGGTTTCTGCCCTCGCGTTTGGCCTGATACAACGCGTGATCGGCCCGGCCAATCAACCCTGTGGCGCCGTTTTCTGTCGGCCCGGCTTCCGCGATGCCCACACTTGCCGTCACGGCCAGCGACTTTCCGTCGACGACGAAGGGGAGCGCGGCGATTTTGCGCCTGAGGGATTCAGCGGCCTGCTGTGCCCCGGCCACCGACGTGTCGATGAGGATGATCAGGAATTCATCGCCGCCGTAACGGCATTTCACATCGGTCCGTCTGAGCACCTGGGTCAGTAGCGTGCCCACCTCCCGGAGCAGTTCGTCCCCGCGCAGATGCCCCAGCCCGTCGTTGATGAGCTTGAACTCGTCGATGTCCACCATCAGGATCGACAGCGGCTGTTTGGACCGGCGCGCCCGTTCCATTTCACGGTCCAGCGTTTCGAGGCCGTGATCGCGGCTGACGCAGCTCGTGAGGCTGTCACGCAGGCTGTATTCGCGCGTCTCCAGGAAGAGCTGCACATTTCTGACGGCAATGGCGATGAGCGCAACGGCCAGGCCGAGTGCCTTGCGCTGCTCAACGGTCAACCCGGCGCCCTTGTGGACGCCGAGGACGCCAACGACGACGCCCGTGACCAGGGGGTAACAGAGATCGTCGCCATCGACGATGCCCAGGAGGCGGGCGTCCTGCAGGGTTTCGGTGGCAGTGGCCCGTTCGGCGAGCGCTTCGAAATCTTCGAGGGGCCTTCGGTTGGGCGTGGGCATGTCCCGCAGGAGCGCCTCCCACCGTTCGGGTTGCCGGGACAGCAACCAGAACTCGCGTTCCCCCGTGAAGGTGGGGAGGTAGCGCCACAAGGCCTGCTGCAGCGTGGCGGGATCCAGGGCGTTTGCGACGGCCTGGCTGAAGGTTACCAACCGCTCGAGCTCTTCCGAGCGCATCCGGGCCTGAGCCGCCTCGGCGGCGGCCACGAGCATCTCGGCCTTGGCTTGATGCCGCTTGCGAGCTTCGTGAAAAAGGAATACGCCCACGAAGATGGTGAGCGCAGGCAGGAGGTCGATTTGATACCGGTCCTGCACGTCGCGGGAGACTTCCCAGACACGTTGGAGCGGCCGCTGAAAGATCACCACAGTGCCGGCGATGAGGCCGACCACAAGCGACGCGTCGTTCCGGGTAATCAGGCGCATGGAGCCGATATCAGGAACAGTATAGCCGTCTGCCGCAGGCTGGCGGTATCAGCGAACACGCAGGGCACGTCGCACGGGCAAAGAGATGGTGTCCACGCTGGTGTCGCCATCCGAACCTAGGATATCGTTAGCCCGCTCAATCAACATTGGCGCGTTCGGGAGGCAAGAAGGAATGCAGGCAATTCCGGTGTCCGGGGTCAGGCGCGGGTTCGGTCAGACGGCGAGGCGCGATCGCTGGTGGACCACTCCAGCACTCATCTTTGTCGGGTTCTCGCTGTTCATCGTGTATGCCACGTGGGCCGCATTCCAGAACGCGCACTACACGTGGGGCCCCTACCTCTCGCCGTTTTATTCGCCTGAAATTTTTGGCGCCTCGTCGCATGCCTGGTTCGGGCCCAAACCCGACTGGTGGCCCGGGTTGCTGCCGTTTTCGCCGGCGCTGATCATCCTGCCGTTTCCCGGCCTGTTCCGGTTCACGTGTTATTACTACCGCGGCGCCTATTACAAATCCTTCTGGGCCGACCCGCCCGCGTGCGCAGTGGGCGAGCCGCGCAAAGGGTACCGCGGCGAACATAGCTTTCCGCTGATCCTCCAGAACGTCCACCGCTACTTCATGTGGGTGGCCATCGTGTTCATCGCGTTGCTCGCGTGGGATGTGTGGCTGGCGATGTGGTTCACAGACCCCGCGACCGGGCAGGTGCACTTCGGCATGGGCGTGGGCACGCTCATCCTCGCCGTCAACGTTGTGTTGCTGGCCTGCTACACCTGGGGCTGTCACGTCTTGCGTCATGTCGTAGGCGGCCGGCTCAACGAAGTGTCCAAGTCCCCGGTCTGCGACTTTGCGTACGAGTGCGTCAGCAGCCTCAACGGACGGCATCAGCTCTTCGCCTGGTGCAGCCTGTTTTCGGTGATGTCCTCGGACCTGTATGTGCGCCTGTGCTCGATGGGCGTCATCACCGATCTGAGGATCTTCTGATGTCGGCGCTTAATACGTTTCCCTACGATGTGCTCATGATCGGCGCCGGGGGCGCGGGTCTTCGCGCTGCCATTGAAGCGGCCGGCCGGGGCGTCTCGGTGGGCCTCATCTGCAAGTCGCTGCTCGGCAAGGCCCACACCGTGATGGCTGAAGGCGGCATGGCCGCGGCCATGGGCAACGTGGACGACCGCGACAACTGGAAAGTGCATTTCGCCGACACCATGCGCGGCGGCCAGAACGTCAACAACTGGCGCATGGCGGAGCTGCACGCCAAGGAAGCGCCCGATCGGGTGCGCGAACTCGAAGCGTGGGGCGCAGTGTTCGACCGCACGCCCGACGGCAAGATCCCGCAACGCAATTTCGGCGGCCATCGCTACCCCAGGCTGGCTCACGTGGGCGACCGAACTGGTCTTGAGTTGATTCGCACTCTGCAAGACCACACCGTCTATCTGGGCGTGACCGTCCACATGGAGCACACCGTCATCGACCTTCTGATGGACGAGGGCCGCGTCGCGGGCGCGCTGGCGTACGACCGAGAGCGGGGCCGGTTCCATGTGTTCTCGGCCAAGGCCGTCATCCTGGCCACCGGTGGCGTTGGCCGGGCCTATCGCGTCACAAGCAACAGCTGGGAAGGCACGGGCGACGGCCACGGGCTGGCGGCCGCGCGGGCGCGGAACTCATCGACATGGAGTTTGTGCAGTTCCATCCCACCGGCATGGTGTGGCCACCCAGCGTGAAGGGCATCCTCGTCACCGAGGGCGTGCGTGGTGAAGGCGGCGTGTTGAAGAACAGCGAAGGCAATCGCTTCATGTTTGGCGACATTCCCTGACAACAAACCCCAGACGGCTGCTGACGCGGAAGAAGGCTGGCGGAGTACACCCAGGGCGACAAGACTGCTCGCCGGCCGCCGAACTGCTCACGCGCGACCACGTGGCGCGCTGCATCTATGCGCGAGGTCAAGGCGGGCCGCGGTTCTCCTCACGGCGGCGTGTATCTGGATATCGCGTGGATCAAAGAGAAGATCGCGAACGCGCCAGAGCACATCAAGCGCAAGCTGCCGAGCATGTATCACCAGTTCAAGGAACTGGCTGACCTCGACATCACGAAGGAACCGATGGAAGTGGGACCCACCACGCACTACATCATGGGTGGCATCCGCGTGAACGCCGACAGCAGGAGTCCACCGTGCCGGGCCTGTTCGCGGCCGGCGAGTGCGCGGCCGGTATCAACAGGGCCAACCGCTTGGCGGCAACTCGCTGTCGGACCTGATCGTGTTTCGGCAAACGCGCAGGTGGATGCGCCGCCGCGCAGGCCAAGACGCAGCGCGCGCCCGGATCAACGACGCGCCATCGAAGTCGCGATGAAGAAGTCCGCTCGAGCCATTTGATCGCGGCCCGCCTCCGGCACCCCTACACGGTGCAATCGGATTTGCAGGACACCATGCAGGACCTGGTCGGCATCGTCCGCCTCGAGAATGAAATGCAGGAAGCCCTGGCACGCCTGGCGGCGTTGAACGAGCGGGCCGCCTCCGCGGGTGTTGATGGTCATCGCGAGTACCACTCGGGTTGGCATACCTGCCTGGATCTACGCAATCTTCTGGCGGTATCAGAAGCCATCACGCGGTCGGCGATTGAGCGCAAGGAAAGTCGTGGCGGGCACTTCCGCGACGACTATCCCGACAAGGACCCGGCGTTCAGCCTGTTCAACGTGGCCGTCGCGCTCGACGCCACCGGGGCGATGCGCGTCTCGAGAATTCCCATTCCGGAAATGCCGGCAGAACTCAAGCAGGTCATTGAGGATCAAAAACAATAATGGCGCAGGCGACCTTTCGAATCTGGCGTGGCGGCTCCGACGGACCGGGGCGTTCGTGGACTACACCACCGAGATGTCCGAGGGCATGGTGGTGCTCGACGCCGTGCACCGGTGCAGGCAGACCAGGCTCCGGACACGGCCTGCCGCTGGAACTGCAAGGCCGGCAAGTGCGGCTCGTGTTCCGCCGAGATCAACGGCAACCCGAAGCCATGTGCATGACGCGGCTCAACACG
>JADJUS010000002.1 GCA_016716905.1 Acidobacteriota bacterium
CAATCGCCTGAAACTCGTCGACGCCACGGCCATGCGGCTTGCGGGCCCGGCGATGCGCCCGGAGCGCGAACACTTCGTTCGCCGGGCGCGTGATGTGCGAATCGCGCAGCCGACGGGAACGCAATCGCGAACCGCACGCGCCGAGTGGGGCCGCTTCGAAGCGCACCGGTCTGACCGATCGCAGCAGGTCTGCAGTCCATTGCCGCAACCACCCTGGCTGTCGGCGTACAGCAAGGCCGGGCGTACGCCTCCGGAAGCCGACGTACGAACTGGAACTGGCGACGGTGACTTCCACGGTCAGACGCCCTGTTTCGCCAGCCCGCGCAACACGTGACGCACCAGCGACGACTTGCCATACCGGCGCGGCGAAATCAGGAACACCTTCTGGCCAGCGAGCAGATCCGGCTCAGCCGATCGCGCTCGATCTCCCGGTCCGCAAACGCCGCCGCGGTCACGATTTCGCCGTACAAACGGGTTGTCTGCCATTACCCTGAACTCCGTAATGATTACCAGAATAGCGTAATCCAGACGGTTCCGGTGCCGCCCCGGGCCAAACGCCGGATCCAGCAGCGCCCGCGAACTCCCCGAGATCATGGCCGTGGCGCCCCAGACCTGGTGCCCGCCCACGTCAAAATACGGAACCCAGATCGGCGGGCCCGGCTGGCCACCGGGCTGTGGCCGCAGACGCCGGTCCCATTTCAGGCCGGCGGGATCGCGCAGCGCGGCCAACGGCGCTTCGATCAACGACGCCACTTCGCCCGGCGCCGGCGCAAACGCCGGCCGGGCCGGGGCGACCGCCACGATCGGGTGCACCACGAACCGGCTGACAATGACCCAGAGTGTCGAGAGGGATCCGACGACACGGACGTCCGACGGGTCGAGCCCGATTTCCTCCTGCGCTTCACGCAGCGCGCCCTCAACCGGAGATTCGCCGCTGTGCAGGCCGCCGCCGGGCAGGCTGATCTGGCCGCCGTGATGAGGCAGGTCCGCGTGCCGCTGCGTCAGCACAATCGAGGTCCCCTGGGCGCCCGGGTACAGAAGCAGCAGCGCACCGGCGCGTCGCGCGTCCGGCGGCTGCGCAGCCGGATCCCACGCGGTTCGGGTCGGTTGCGGACAGAAGCGGCGCTGCACCACCGCGCCGGGCAAGGGCGCCTGCAATCGTGCGAGCAATGCCGCTTCGAGTGTGGCCAGGTCGTCGCCGGGCGGGAGGGTCACCCGGGAATTATGACCTCTGTCAGCAAAACGACCTCTGAGGTTACAAAACGACCTCTGAGGTAGTTTTCGGCCGATGTTGTGAAATCCACCTCAGAGGTCGTTTGGGTTGGATTCTTATTCCGACCGCAACGCCAGCGACGGGGCGATCTGCGTCGCCCGGCGCGCCGGAATCCATGTGGCCGCCATCGCCGACAGGAACAGCGCCACAAACGCGGCCGCCACAATCGGCAGGTCGAAGCCCCCGCCGCCAAACACGAAGCCGCCAATGGCGCGCACCACCAGCGCCGACAACCCCAGGCCCAGGACCAGCCCCGCCGCTGTCAGCGACAACCCGTCGCGCATCACGAGCGAGACCACATCCCGCGACGTGGCCCCAAGCGCCAGCCGAATGCCGAACTCGCGGGTGCGGCGCGCCAAAATGCGCCTTGACTCCGTAGATGCCCAGCGCCGCCATGAACAACGCGATGCCGCCGAAGACGCCAAACAACGTGGCGCCCGTCCGGATGACCCACAACATGGCATTCCGCTCGCGGAACATCGGACCGGTCTCAAGCGTGACCACGGGAAGGTTCGCGTCGATGTCGCGCAGCAGCGCGCGCAGCGCCGGCAGCATCGCGGCTTCGCCCTCGGCATTCGTCGTCTGCGCGTGCAGATACACACCAAAGCGGAAGTGCTGCGCGTACGGGCGATACAGATGCGGGCCCGCCTCATCGTTTTCCATCTGGTGCCGGATGGCCGGCGCCAGGCCCACCACTTCAATCACCTCAACCGACCCGTCGTCGCGCGGGGTGGTCTGCACCAGACGGCCGATGGGATCGTCCTGGCCGAACAGTTGTGCGGCCAGGGCTTCGTCGATGATGCCCACCGGCGCTCGTCCCGGCGTCTGCCACTCCGCGTCTGTGAACGTGCGGCCGCGAAGCAACGAGAGTCCGAGCGCTGGAAAGTAGTCGGGCGAGATGCCCATCGTGACGGCCGAAGCCGTCATGGTGGCGTGATTCGGGTCAGACGGCCTGATGACTGGCCCGGCCTTCTGCACGCGCCCGCTTTCCTGAATGTCGCCAAACGGCATTTGTGTGGCCAGGCCCACGGTCGTGATGCCGGGCACCTGACGCACCCGATCGAGCACCTGGCCATACAGCGCCGTCGTACGGGTGCGGTCGTAGTTGGCCAGGCTGGCGTCCAGATTGGAAAGAACGCCGCGGTCAAACGAAAAACCGGGATCGACGTCCGCAGCCACCATCGCCGCGCGGATGAATGCCCCGGCCGTGGTGAGCAACGTCAGGCTCAGCGCCAGCTGACCCATCACCAGCAGGTTCCGCGTGGCGAATCGCGCGCGGCTGACTTTCATTTCCCCCGCGTGTTCCTTCAGTTCCGGCAGCACGGAGGTGCGCGATGAGGCGAGTGCCGGCCCCAGGCTGGACATCATCGTGCCGGCCACGGCAAAGGCCAGCGTAGCGACGAAGATTCTCCAGTCGGGCGACGGGTCGATGCTGACCAGCACCGGCAGGAGTCCGTTCATTCCGCTGAGCAGTGCGTGCATAGCCGCCCACGACGCAAAGATGGCCACCGCGCCACCGGCGAACGCCAGCACCAGCCCTTCCGTGAGGGTTGGCGTACCAGCCGGAACCGGCTGCCGCCGATCGCCAGCCGGATGGCGAACTCCTTGCGGCGCGCACCGGCGCGCGCCAGTTGCATGTTCGCCAGGTTCAATGACGCCACCAGGAGGACGATGCCCGACATGGCGAGGAGGCTCACGGCGAGGATGCTGACCGCCGAGTCATCATTCGGACTTGTGCTGACCGAAAAGCGCGACACCGGCCCGGCTACCAGGATCCTGGTCCTTGTTCTCCTCCGGGTAGGCCGACTCCATCCATGCGCCGGCGGCCGACAGCAGTGGCGCCGCGGTGTCGAGCGTCACCCCTCGCGCAGCCGGCCGAAGAGGATCAGCGTGTGGTGCCGCCGGTCTGCGAGGTTGCTGGTGGCGCGGTTGTCGGCAAAGTCGTTGATGAGCGACTCGTAGACGCCGGTTGGCACCCACAACTCGGGTGTGACCATGGTGATGGTGCCGCCGAAGCCTTCGGGCGCGATGCCGACGATGGTGAAGGCGCGCTGATTGATTTTGATGGTGCGTCCGATGGCGTCCGCAGGCTTGCCCATGCGTTCCCACGCGAGGTGGCTGATGATCGTCACGGGAATGTCGGCCCGCGGCCGTTCTTCCCTCGCGCGTGAACGAGCGGCCCATCTGGAGCGGCAGGTCGAATGTGTCGAAGAGATCCGCGGAGGTGATGTCGATGAACGCGCGCCGTGTGGCGTCGCCCTCTGAGATGCCGACCAGTGCGGGCTGGTGCGCTGTCAGCGAGGCAAAGATTTCCTTGCGGGAGCGCAGGTCCGAGAAGTTGTCGTAGGAAAAAGCGCGAAAGCCATCGGGCTCGGTGCGGTTCTTCGAGTAAACGGCGACCAGTTCGTCGCCGGCGCCCAGGCGCGGCTTGAGCACGAGCGCGTTCACCAGACTGAAGATGGTGGTGTTGGCGGCGATGCCGAGGCCCAGGACGAGCACCGCCACAAGGGCGAAGCCTGGCTGGCGTTGAAACAGGCGGAGTCCGAGGCGGAGGTCCTGGAGCAGGGTCGTCATGGGCTGTCAGACGGGTTCGGTCCATGCGAAGTTCAGGATCTGGCGATACAATCTGGCCGGGTCACGGAAAGCAACAGGGGGCTGAGTATGCGACGTGTGTCAATTCTTCTGGGCTGTGTGTTGATGCTTGCCATCGCCGTTCCGGCTGGCCTGTCTGGCGAGGCGGGGGCTGGCCCCCAGGCGGGCGGTCAGGCGCCGGGTGGGCGTGGTGGCGGAGCCCAGGGTCCGGCGAGCATCCGCTCGATTGCCGATCGCACGGCGGGGATGCAGAAGATCGACGGGTTCTTCCCCCTGTACTGGGAAGAGGGCACGGGCAACCTGTTCCTCGAAATTCCGGAGCTCGGCAAGGAAGTGTTGTGGGCCAAGGGGCTCTCGGCCGGCCTGGGTTCAAATGACATCGGACTGGATCGCGCCCTGCTGGGTGGCTCCGCCATTGTGAGCTTCCAGCGCGTGGGGCCGCGGATCCTGATGGTGGAGCCCAACTATGACTATCGGGCGATCAGCTCGAATCCAGCGGAACGCAAGGCCGTGGAAGATGCGTTTGCCAAGTCGGTGCACTGGGGCTTTCAAGTGGCCGCCGAAAACGGTGGCCGGGTGCTGGTCGACCTGTCCGACTTCCTGATGCGCGATACACATAACGTGTCGGGGCGTTTGGGGGCCGGGTATCGCTTCGATCGCACGCGCAGCGCGATCAACCTGACCGACACGAAGGCGTTCCCGAAAAATTCCGAGATCGATCTCACGGCGACATTTGTGACCGATGGCGCAGGTGGCGGCGGCCGGGGCGGCGGCGCCGGCGGCGCAGGCGGCGCAGGAGGCCCCCAGCAGGGAGGGCGCGTCTCGGATGTCGCGCCCGATGCATCGGCTGTGACGCTGCGTCAGCATCATTCGTTCATCGAGTTGCCGGACGGCAACTACACGCCTCGGTTGGCCGATCCCCGCTCGGGGTTCGGCGGCGTCAGCTATGTGGACTACTCGGCGCCCATTGGCACCGACATGCGGACGCGTTATGTCAATCGGCACAGACTGCAGAAGAAGGATCCGTCTGCCGCGATCAGCGAGCCGGTCAAGCCGATCATCTACTACGTGGATCGCGGCACACCCGAGCCCGTGATGTCGGCGTTGCAGGAAGGCGCGCGCTGGTGGAACGAGGCCTTTGAGGCCGCCGGGTTCCGCAATGCGTTCCAGGTGCAGACGATGCCGGAAGGCGCGCACCCGATGGACGTGCGCTACAACACCATCACGTGGGTGCACCGGTCCACGCGCGGGTGGAGCACGGGCGGGTCCATTACGGATCCCCGCACCGGCGAAATCATGAAGGGCCATGTGATTCTCGGGTCCCTCCGGTGGCGGCAGGACTATCTGATCTTCGAGAGCCTGCTTTCGCCATACGTGCAAGGCAACGAGAAGCCGGCCGTGCTCGAACAGACGGCCCTCGCGCGCCTGCGCCAGCTGTCCGCGCATGAAGTGGGTCATACGATCGGCATCGGCCACAACTACTACAACAGCTCCAAGGGGCGGATCTCGGTGATGGACTATCCGCATCCCCTGATCACGCTGCGCCCGGACGGCACGATGGATTTTTCGCAGGCCTACGACAGCGGCATCGGCGACTGGGACAAAGTGGCCATTCAGTACGGCTACTCGCAGTTCCCCGCCGGCACCGACGAGAAGGCCGCGCTCACCAAGGTCATCAATGACGCCTGGGACCAGGACTATCGGTACATGTCCAACCAGGATACCGACGTGAATCCGAACGTCGATCAGTGGAACAACGGCACGGATGTGGCCGCGGAGCTGACTCGACTCCTGGCGCTTCGCCGCGCGGCCATGGAAGGATTCGGCGAACGAGCGATTCAGGTGGGACGGCCGATGGCGCAGATGGAAGAAGCGCTGGTGCCGCTGTATCTGCACCACCGGTACGCGGTGGAGTCTGCGGTTACCGCCATGGGTGGTCAGGAGTACATCTACGCGATTCGCGGAGACGGACGGGCGCCAATGAAGTGGGTGCCCGCGGCCAGGCAGAAGGCCGCCTTGGACGCGCTCATGAGCGCGTTGCGTCTGGGCGATCTCACGCTGCCTTCTGCCGTCGTGCAGGGGATTCCGCCGCGCCCGCCGGGCTTCGGGCTGACGCGCGAGTCGTTTGCGCGCACCACCGGAGGCGCGTTTGATCCGGTGGCGCCGGCCGCAGCGGCCACCGAAATTGTCGTGGCCAGCCTTCTGACCCCGCGCGCGCTGCGCGCATGGTCGCGCAGAAGGCCGTGGACGCGTCATTGCCCGGCCTGGATGAAGTCATCGCCCGTCTGACAGCCACCGTGTTTGACGCTCGTCCGGCCAACGGTTACGAGGCGGAGATCAGCCGCACCATGGAACGTGTGGTCATGAGCCAGCTGATGGATCTGGCGGAGGGCGCGCCAAACACACAGGTACGCGCCATCGCCACGCAGGCGCTCCGGGCGCTCCCGGCGCGCGCGTCAATGACGGCCGTCACCACCGTTGGGGCCGAGCGCGCGCACCGCCAGTTGCTGGCCGACGACATCAAACGCTTCCTCGACCGCCCGTACACGGAACTGCGTCCCGCCGCCATTCCCACGCCGCCGCCGGGCGCGCCGATCGGCGACTTCGGGATGGACTATTTGCTGGGGCTCGACTCGTGCCGATGGAGAGAGCGCTGAAAATGAGCCCATTGGCTGGCACGTAGCTCGGGCTGGCACGTAGCTCGGGCTGGCTTGCCCCGCCGTAGCGCGAAGCGCGGAGGTGGGTTCCTCAAGCCCGAGATCACTGTCGCCGAGCCCTGGTCGCGCGTGGGGGATCGACGGAGCGCCTCCGCGGAGCTGCCGCGGGAACCCGCCTCCGCTCGGAGAGCTACGGCGAGGTCTCGCCGAAGCCCCGAGGGTACACGCTGGGCGAAGGCGGAACCGTTCGCTTCGTCCGCTTGGCTGCGCGCTGTCGCCCGTCGGGTCACTCCGCAGACGGCGGAGATGGCCCTCGCAGCCCGCGCTCCCTTGCACGACGGTTTCATGCTGGCGCGTGTCGCGGCACTCCGAGTCGGCGCTTCTGTCGATCCCTCACGCGCGACCAGGGTGTGTCTGCACACCGCAAAACGGGTGCTAACATCCGTCCGTCTCGCAGGTTGAAGGATGTGGGAGAGTTCGCAGCATAGTCCTCGCTGCGGCCGCAATTACGCGGTCTGCCCCAAGACCTGTTAGGCCCCAAGTGAGGGTCATGTTGATTCCCATTCTCGAATTCGTCGCCGTACTCTCAGCCGCACTATTTGCTGGGGCGGCTCTCTACATTAACGTCGTGGAGCATCCCGCGCGGATGGGTCTTGATACGCGCATGGCGGCAATGCAGTGGGCACCCAGTTACAAGCGCGCCACGTGGCTACAAGCGCCCTTGGCGATTGTCAGTCTGCTCTGCGGCGTTGCTGTTTGGCTTCTCGGTGGTGGCGTCGGTTGGCTGGTGGCGGCCTCGCTGGTAGGGGCCGTTGTGCCCTTCACGTTCGCTATCATCATGCCGACGAATCACAAGTTGTTGGCACCGGGCCGCGATCTGTCGAGTTCGGAGACCCGCGAGTTGCTGGTCCACTGGGGACAACTCCACGCTGTTCGCACGGCCCTGAGCATTGCTGGCACCGTGATCTATCTTTGGATGAAGCTTGGGGCCTAACGACGCAATGCAGCGGACGGTCCGCTGCGCGGCCCGCCGCTGATTGCGAGCGTTGCCAGTTCAACATGCTATCGAGATGTTTCGCCCTTACCTTGGCCGTGATGAGTGCTGCCGGTTGTTCCGGCCAGCCGTCGAACTTGCCTACGCCAAAATCGCCGGTTTCCGTTGAGCAATTCTTGCCTCAACTGCCTCCAGCCCGACCGAAAGTGCCATGGCCCCTTCCGGTTGTTGACGCAGAGCGGATTCTGAATGAGACCGGGCTTTTCAATCGAAACGCATGGCGGCAGATCCAAGCCTACAACGTGCTCATGGACCAACCTGACCGTCTCGTCCGATTCCAAGCCATCGCCAGGAACGCGAGGCGAGCAGGGCAAGTCTACGCGTTGTGCGCTCTGTGGGCGCTCGACGTGCTGTGGAATCGGTCAGTAGGTGAATTGGTTCGTCTCGTTGAGGACGAGCGAATTTGGGTCGAGCTCCGAAGTCTCCGAGACGAGGCCTACCTGCGCTACAAGAAGACCGGCTAACATCGGTCGCCCCGGAGCTATCGATGTTTGCACCGACATTTCTCAGCGCTATGGTCGTCGCAACGATGGCAATCGGCTGCGCGTCGCGACCGAACGTGGTCGCGACAGAGATTTCGGGTACGCCTTCGCCAACAGGTTGCGATGCCTGGTTCGAGATTGGTGGAACGTTCTCACGGCAGAACGAGTTGAGATTCACCCTTGAGAACCGATCGAGCGGCGGCCGCTGCATAGCCAATCGAGTACAGCTTCTGTTTCAGAGCAAGATTCAGATACAAGGAGTCCGCGTCTCAGCACCTGCTGGCTGGCGGAGTCGAGAAGTGTCATGCACCTCTGGTGGAGGTTGGTGCGGCTACGAATGGTTCGCAGTTGGCGAAGGCGTGCGTGCCGGCCTCAAGCTGTCAGGGTTTGGCGCGACCTATGTTCCATCCGACCAGCCCCTTCTGAGGTCATGGATCGTTGATCTCGGTCGCCGCAGAGTCGAGATGCTGATCGGCACAGTTGGGGGAGTCTCGGTTTTCAGGTGAGTCGCGGTCGTCGCTGCCGCTCGACTGCGAGCGACGCGACACGGGCCACTAAAAAAGCGCCACGGATGGGGGCGACAGAGGGTGGGGATGGGGGCCCCCACCCGAGATCACGGGCGAACTCCCTGGAGTGGTGCTTTTTCCGCGGCGTCGAGCCGGAGAGCGGCGGCGACGACCGCGACTCACCTGAAAACCCCACCGACAGTGAGTCGAACCCTCAGCTTTGCGGCTTGTAGTAAAGAACGAGAGAAGCCCCAGCTGCGACGAGAACGAACCCAACCCAAAGCAGAGGATTAGGCGACGCCTTCGGCGGGTGCAGGTACATCGTGAACAGCACATTCACGACCGGCGCGCCGCCGAAGACCAGCGGCATCACGTAGGTGGGCACGCCGCCGGCTCGGAACGCATAGATGATAAACACCGCGCCCAGAGCGCCAAGGAGGCCGGCTCCGGTGGCGCCAAGTGCGCCTTCAGTGGACCAGCCCTTGTTCAGCTCGCCCTGCGCCATCAGTGCCACCACCGGCACGATGACGCCGACGATGAAGTAGGCGATGCCGACGCAGAGCAGCGCCCGGAACGGACTGCCGAGCTTTACCTGCCCCTGGTGCAGCGACGGCCCGTACAGGCCCCATGAGAGGGCCGCACCCAGCGCAAGTGCTATCCAGTGCATCGTTACTCGGACTTGATGCGCATCGAGTAGAACGAGCGCCAGACGAAGAAGATCGAAATCGCGAAGAAGCCGAGCGCGAGCGCGTGTGTCAGCCCGGCGCCTTGCTCGCGCGTCAACTGCACGGCCAGTTCCACCGCGAGGAGTCCGAACAACGTCGTGAACTTGATCACCGGGTTCATCGCGACCGAAGACGTGTCCTTGAACGGATCGCCGACGGTGTCGCCCACGACCGAGGCGTCATGGAGCGGCGTGCCTTTGGCCTTCAGTTCCACTTCGACAATCTTCTTCGCGTTGTCCCACGCGCCGCCCGCGTTGGCCATGAAGATGGCCTGGTAGAGACCAAACAGCGCGATGGAGATGAGATAGCCGATGAAGAAAAACGGTTCGGCGAACGCAAATGCCAGTGTCCCGAAGAAGACGCCAAGGAAGATGTTGAACATGCCCTTCTGCGCGTACTTCGTGCAGATTTCGACCACCTTCTTCGAATCTTCCACCGACGCCTTGGTCGCGCCTTCAAGCTTGATGTTGGCCTTGATGAACTCCACCGCGCGATACGCGCCGGTGGTGACGGCCTGAATCGACGCGCCCGTGAACCAGTAGATCATCGCGCCGCCGGTGATGAGGCCCAGCAGGAAGGGCGGGTGCAGGATCGAGAGGAACTTGTAGAACTCCACCTGGAGCCCGTTGGTGAGCGACACGATGATCGCGAAGATCATCGTGGTGGCGCCCACGACGGCCGTGCCGATCAGCACCGGCTTGGCCGTGGCCTTGAACGTGTTGCCCGCGCCATCGTTTTCCTCGAGGTTGTGCTTCGCCTTCTCGAAGTTTGCGTCAAATCCAAACTCGGACTTGAGTGAACCCTTGATGCCGGCGATTTCCTCGATCTGCGACAGCTCGTACACCGACTGAGCGTTGTCGGTGACTGGTCCGTAGGAGTCCACGGCAATCGTCACCGGGCCCATGCCCAGGAAGCCGAACGCCACCAGGCCGAAGGCGAAGACCGCGGGTGCAATCATGCCGATCTGTTCAAGCCCGAAGCCGCTCACGTAGTAGGCCGCCGTCATCAGCAACATGATGCTGAGGCCGAGCCAGTACGCCGAGAAGTTGCCGGCCACCAGGCCCGACAGGATGTTGAGCGACGCGCCGCCTTCGCGCGACGACGAGACCACTTCGCGGACGTGGGCAGACTCGGTGGAGGTGAAGACCTTCACCAACTCGGGGATGATGGCGCCCGCGAGCGTGCCGCACGTGATGATGAGCGAGAGCTTCCACCACATGGTGGTGTCGCCGGCCAGGTTCGGAATGAGCAGGTAAGACGCGAGGAAGGTCAGGCCCACTGAGACGATCGACGTTAGCCACACCAGACGGGTCAGCGGCGCCTCGTAGTTCATCTTGTCCACGTTGACGTACTGCGCCTTCGCCCACATCTCGTTGACGAGGTAGGACACGCCCGAGGCCACCACCATGATGATGCGCATCATGAAGATCCAGACCAGCAACTGCACCTGGAGGCCGACGTCGGCAACGGCCAGCAGGATGAACGTAATGAGCGCCACGCCCGTGACGCCGTAGGTCTCGAAGCCGTCGGCGCTGGGGCCTACGGAGTCGCCCGCGTTGTCGCCCGTGCAGTCTGCGATGACACCCGGGTTGCGCGCGTCGTCTTCCTTGATCTTGAAGACAATCTTCATCAGGTCGGCGCCGATGTCGGCGATCTTCGTGAAGATGCCGCCGGCGATTCGCAGAGCAGATGCGCCGAGGGACTCGCCGATGGCGAATCCGATGAAGCAGGCGCCCGCGTAGTCACCAGGGACAAACAGCAGGATGAACAACATCAGCAGGAGTTCGACGCTGATCAGCATCATGCCGATGCTCATGCCGGCCTTGAGCGGAATGGCGTAGCAGGGATACGGCTTGCCCCGGAGGCTGGCGAACGCCGTGCGCGAGTTGGCGAAGGTGTTGACGCGAATGCCGAACCACGCCACACCGAAGCTGCCGGCGATGCCCACCAGACTGAAGAACAGAATGATGCCGACTTTGGTCAGCGAGAAGTGCAGGAGGAAGAAGTAGTAGTAGAAGATGATCGAGCCGATGAAGAGTTCCAGGACCAGTAGCAGTTTGCCCTGCTGGATCAGGTAGGTCTTACAGGTCTCATAGATCAGCTCGGAGACCTCGAGCATTGACGCATGCACCGGCATGTTCTTGAGCTGCGTATAAATGACCAGGCCGAAGAGCAGGCCCAGCGCGCAGACCAGCAGGCCAACCATCAGCAGCGTGCGACCGTCCACGCCCAGGAACGAGACCTGGCTCAGGTCGGGCATGACGAGGTTCGCTTCGCCGCCGGTGTGCACGGGGGCGGCGGGCGCCTGCGTGGCGTCCTGCACCTGCAGCGTCGCCGGTGCCGTCTGCGCGTCGATGTGGTTGATGTTGCTGATTGTCAGGGCCGCGATCGCGACCAGACCGGCGGTGACCGCCAGACGAATACCTCGAGTTGTGATTGTCAAACCTGTCTCCCTGTCGCGCTGGCTGTGGCCTGCGGCGTCGAACATCATCGCCCGAAGGCGCAGGTTCTGTCGAGGGCCGACCCTTTTGCGGCTAGAATCTGCCGCATGCACGCACTTTACGTAATTGTCCCGGTCCTCTGCATCCTGACCATCGCCTACCGCTACTACAGCGCGTTTCTGGCCACCAAGGTCTACATGCTGGACGACAGCCGGCGGACTCCGGCTCACGTAAAGAACGACGGGCATAACTTCCACCCGACCCCACGATGGGTGCTTTTTGGCCACCATTTCGCAGCAATTACAGGCGCCGGCCCCCTGATCGGGCCGGTCCTGGCCGCCCAGTTCGGCTATGCCCCGGGCCTCATCTGGATCGTCGTCGGCGTGTGTTTGGCAGGAGCCGTCCACGACTCCATCATTCTTTGGGCATCTACCCGAAGGGGCGGGGCCTCGCTGGCCGAAATCACCCGGCAGGAACTGGGTCCCGTGGCCGGGTTTACCGCCGCCCTGGCGATCCTCTTCATCATCGTCATCGCCCTGGCCGGCCTTGGACTGGCGGTTGTCAACGCCCTGGCGGAGAGTCCCTGGGCGGTGTTTGCCATCGGCGTCACCATTCCCTTGGCGCTCTTCATGAGCCTCTGGATGTACAAGCTGCGGCCGGGAAAGGTGGGCGAGGCGACGGTCATCGGCGTGGTCGGCCTGCTGCTGGCCGTCATCTTCGGCAAGGCGATTACCGAAACCTGGCTGGGCGGCATGCTGACCCTTTCGCGGATGCAGTTGGTCATCGCGTTGGGCGTCTACGGGTTCGCAGCGTCGGTGCTGCCGGTGTGGATGCTGCTCGCGCCGCGCGACTACCTCAGCTCGTTCATGAAGATCGGCACGATTATCTTCCTCGTGATCGGCGTCATCATCGTGAACCCCGTTCTGCAGATGCCGGCGTTCAGCGGCTTCACGGGCGGCGGCGGGCCCATTGTGCCGGGCGCGTTGTTCCCGTTTGCGTTCATCACCATCGCGTGCGGCGCCATCTCGGGTTTTCATGCGCTGATTGGATCGGGCACCACGCCCAAGATGATCGACAAGGAGTCCGACATCCGGCCGATTGGTTATGGGTCGATGCTCATTGAAGGCCTGGTGGCCGTCATGGCGCTCATTGCAGCCTCGGCCATGCATCCCGGCGATTACTACGCCATCAACACGTCGGCCGCGGTATTCGAGACACTCAACCAGCCGATCGTCAACCTGCCCGAACTTGAGTCTGCAGTGGGCGAGTCGGTCGCCGGCCGCACGGGTGGCGCCGTGTCACTGGCCGTCGGTATGGCGCAGATTTTCTCGAGCCTGCCTGGCATGCGCGGCCTGATGGACTACTGGTACCACTTCGCGATCATGTTCGAGGCGTTGTTCATCCTGACCACGATCGATGCCGGTACACGCGTGGGCCGATTCCTGGTGGGTGAGTTCATCGGGCGTGGATTCCCGAAGATGGCCGATCACAGCTGGATACCGGGATCGATCATCAGCACAGCGCTCGTCGTTGTGTCCTGGTCGTATTTCATCGCCACGGGCAGCATCAGCACCATCTGGCCGATGTTCGGCATTGCGAATCAGTTGCTCGCCACGGTGGCGCTCGCGGTGGGCACCACCGTCATCATCAGCGCTGGCCGGCGCCAGTACATCTGGGTGACCCTGATACCGATGTGTTTCCTGGCGACTACAACTCTGAGTGCCGGGTTCCTCAGCGTGAAGAACAACTTCTGGCCGATGGCCGTGGGCGCCAGGCCCGAGCTGCAGATGCAGGGCTATCTGAACTCCATCGTGACCGTCATCATGATGGTCTCGGTCATCGTGATCCTCGCCACCGCCGTCCAGCGTTGGCTGCGCCCGGACTCGGCGTCAGTGGCAATGGCGAAATGACCGAAATGACCGAAATGGCGAACTGTACGTAGCTCGGCCTCGCCGTACGTAGCTCGGCCTGGTCCTCAAGGCCGAGAATCACAGCAGCCGAATCACCAGGAACCCGGCGACGAGCAACACGAGAAACGCGAGAGTGAACTTGTCGAAGTGTTTTTCGATCATCGCGCGGACCGGCGCGCCATAAATGCGCAGGATGATGGCGACCAGGAAGAACCGCGCGGACCGTCCGATCATGCTCACGATCAGGAATGGCCAGAAAGCCATGCCGGTGGCACCCGCTGCAATCGTGGCGACCTTGAACGGAATTGGCGTAAACGCCGCGGCCAGCAGAAACCACACGCCCAGATCGCTCTGATACCACGCCACAACCGAGTCCCACGCCGACTGGGCATGGTAGAAGTCCACGATTGGCTGGCCGATCGTCGGCATGGCTACCATGCCGATCCAGTACCCCACCATCGCGCCAATCACCGACCCCGCACTGCACAGGAGCGCCGCGTTCAACCACTTGTGCGTGTTGGCCGCAACGATGGCGATCAGCAGAACGTCGGGAGGAATCGGGAATACCGATGATTCAACGAGCGCGATCAAAAACAGCGCCAGCAGGCTCTGCGGCGAGTCCGCCCACTTCATCGTCCAGTCGTACATGCCGCGGATCCACCCGCGAATCTTCTTGATCATAATGGGGCCTGTCTGTTCGTCCTTTGCGCCCACCATCATATGATGCGGCGGTGGCGGCACTGACCCGGGCAGAGCGACTCGTTGTGGCGGTGGCCGCGTTTGGCTTCTTTTTCGACGCGTACGAACTGCTGACAATGCCCCTGATCGTGGGGCCGGCGTTCACTGAGCTTGCCGGAGGACCGGCCTCCGCGGCGTTCCATCTTCTTGGCGTTGACTGGGCGTGGGCGGGGTTGATCTTCTGGGCCCCGGCCGTGTGTGGTGGCTTGTTTGGTCTGGCCGGTGGACATCTGGCCGATCGCTACGGGCGCAGACAGATTCTGGTCTGGAGCATCCTGGTCTACGCCGGTGCATCGATGGCCGCGGCCTTCAGCACCTCGGCGCTGATGTTCCTCCTGTGCAGATGCCTGGTCATGGTGGGCGTGTGTGTGGAGTTCGTCGCCGGCATCGCGTGGCTGGCGGAGATGTTCCAGGATCCGAAGCGGCGCGAGGGCGCCGTGGGGTTTGCTCAGGCCGTGGCGGGTCTTGGTGGACTGGCGGTCACCGGTGTGTGGCTGCTGATCGTCCGATACGCGGGGGACCTTCCTGAAATCTACGGCGGTCACGCGGAGTGGCGCTACTTGTGCCTGTCGGGCCTGCTGCCCGCGATTCCACTCATCCTGGTGCGACCGTTCCTGCCTGAGTCGCCGATGTGGGTGAAGGGCCGGATGGCACAACGGCCGCGCGTGGCGGCTCTGTTTGAGGGGACGATGCGCCGGACCACAATTGCCGCGATTGTGGCCACGGCCTGCACTTACGCTTTGGCCTACGGAGCGATGCAGCACCTGCCCAGGTTTGTTCCGATGCTGCCCGAGATCAGCGGACTGGAAGAGAGCGCGAAGAAGGTGGCGTCTGGGGAGATGCAGATGGTGCAGGAATCCGGTGGCCTTGTGGGCCGATTTCTGCTGGCTGGACTTGTGGTCGCCGTCGTGGCGCGCCGCCGCATGTTGCGCGTGTTGCAAGTGGCGGCGATCGTCGCGTTTCCGGTGACCTTCGTGTGGTTGAGCGGCATGGGGTTTACGCCGCTCGGCTTCGGTGTCTTCCTCACCGCCGCTATCACCGCGGCGCAGTTCAATTTCTGGGGCAGTTATCTGCCGCGAGTATTCCCCACGCACCTGCGCGGCACGGGTGAGAGTTTCGCGGCCAATGTGGGCGGCCGCATCATCGGCACCACTGCGGCCCTGGCTACCACCACACTCGCAGCCAGATTGACGCCCGCGTACGGTGCGGGCCGGTCCCTCGCTTTGGCCGCCGCGACCGTCGCCACGCTCGCGTGCGTGATGGGACTCATCGCCAGCCGGTTCCTTACCGAGCCCGAATCGGACCAACTGCCGCAGTAATCCGCCCGGCACCTCCGAAGCGGCCAAACCGCGTGTAGACTCTCGCCGGATGATCGCGTCAACGACGGACGCCGGCCGCATTCGGCGATGGTGTGTCGCACTCACCGTGGCCGCGGCCATGACAGGCACGGCGTGTATCGTGGCCACGTATGCCCGGTTGTCACACTCGTGAGACGAGGCGACTCACGTGGCGGCAGGCCTCGAACTGTTGCAGCAGCAACGTTATTCATATCAGACAGAGAACCCGCCCCTGTCGCGGCTGACCATCACCATCGGCCCATGGCTTGCCGGCGCTCGATTACCCGAAGCCGACGGGCGAATCAACCAGAGCCCGTATGCCGCGGCTGACGCGATCTTCCATGACGCGCCCGACTACGTGCAGCGGGTCACGTCCGCTCGCGTCGGCAACCTCCCCTGGTATTGGGCCTGCATTGTGTTGACCTGGATGCTGGCCGGTGGCGCTCGGCGTCCACCCGTCGCCGCCCTCGCCGCGTCGGCGGTGGCGACGATGCCGCCACTGGTGGGACATGCGGGATTTGCCACCACCGATCTGCCGTTTGTGGCGTCAGTGCTCCTGGTATTGGTCGCGCTCAGGCGCTGGCTCGAGCAGCCCGTGATCACACGCGCGGCCTGGCTGGGTGTCGCGCTTGGATTCTCGGTGGCCACGAAGTTTTCCACGCTCCCATTTGTGCCTCCGCTGGTGCTTGCCGTGATGGCGGCGCACCACTGGGACACACGGCGCTCGTGGCATCGCACCCTGATGCAGCCCTCGACCTTCCGATGGATCGGCATCGTCGCGCTGGCGGCGATGCTGACGATCTGGGCCAGTTACGGTTTCCGCGTCGGCCGCATGGCGGACCTCCCGCAGAGATTCTCCGCCTACGGAGACTTCCCCACGTCCGGTGTGTTCGCGGCGGCGTCGCACTGGCGCATTCCCGCCCACGAGTTCTTTCACGGGCTGGCTTTCTTGAAGGTGCATGCCGACGCCGGTCATCGCTCCATGCTGTTTGGTGAGTTCAACCAGCGCGGCTTTCTGGAGTACTACCCTGTCGTGCTGGCGGTGAAGACTCCGTTGCCGTTCCTGCTTCTCGCTGCAGGTGGGTTGTGGGGCGGCGTTGTGCGACGCCCGGGCACCCGCTCCCGGTGGTTCCTCGGGATCGCCGTGGGTGCTGTGGGACTGTTGGCCGCCGCCATGACCAGTCCGATCAACATCGGGGTCAGACACGTCATTGTGTTGTATCCGCTTGTCGCACTGCCGATCGCGGCCGGCTGGATTCGCTGGGCGGACGTCACCAGCCGATCGGGTCTGATCGTGGCGGCGGGTGGCGCTCTGGTGGCGACGCAGGCGGCGCTGCTCGTGGCGAGCGTGCCGTATCAGAGCGCGTACTTCAACGTGTTCGCCGGGCGCGACCCGGCATCGATCGTGAGCGACAGCGACTTCGACTGGGGACAGGACGGCCTTGCGCTCGAGGCGTATTTCAAGGAGCACCCGGTGCCGTCCCTGTATCTGCAACTGCAGGGCACCGTGAATCCGTGCCGCCTTCAGCTACCGCCGGTCTCAGCCCTGCCGGTGACGCCGGTCACCGGATGGATTGCGATCAGCGAACGCGTGTATCGGCTCAATCGCGTCGGGCGGGCCGACCCGTGTGCGTTGACACCGGCTCAACTCAACCCACCGGTCGGCTGGCTCGACTGGCTCCGGCCGCTCACGCCGGTCGCCACGATTGGCAAGACCATTCGTCTCTATCACGTGACCGAACAGGACCTGCCTCGGACGATGCCATAAATCCTCCTCCGGCAGCCGTCCCCGACGTCAAGGCCATGGCAGAATGCCCGGCACAGGAGCATCCCATGCCTACACGATTGCTCGGAAGTTTCGTCGCCGCGGCAATCCTGAGCGCCGCGGGCCATGCCGTCACGGCGTCGGGCGCTGCCACGCACCGGGTCACAGTCGGCGCCGACGGGTCGTTCACGCCGGCCGTGCTGCGCATTCGCGACGGTGACACGGTGGAGTGGGCTTTGCCCAATCGCACTGCGGCCATCGTTGCCTCCAGCGAGCCGCCGGCCGACGGCGTTTGCCCCCTGCCTCGGCCGTTCGCGGCCGGCGACAGCGGAAACTTCACCGGCCCGATGCCGCTCGCGCCCGGCGGCATCTTTGTGATGAGCCCGCTCGAGCGCGGGCATCGTCCGCAGGCATCGGCGTGCGCCGCAGGCCCGGTGGTGGCGCGCGGCGACAACGAAGTCCTGTGCACCACAGGCGAGCCGTTCACGACGATGGAGTCCACGTGGGCGGACCCCAACAACACGGGCGTCTTCATCCGTCTGCTGTGGAACCGCACACACATCGCACCAGGTACCGGCGATGCGAGTTTCGACTTCACGGAACTGGACCGCGAGATCGCGAGGGCGGTGCGCAACGGCAAGCTGTATAGCCTGGGCTTCAAGGCCGGCGCGGACGGCACGCCCGACTGGATCTTTTCCACGCCCGCCGCGCGCGCTCCAACCGCGGCGCGTGGAGGGGGCCGAGGCCGTGGCCGTGCGGGCCGTGGCGCGGACCCTGTGCCTGCCGCGCCGGCTGGGGTGAACGGCGGCGTGCCTCGACTCTCGCTGCAGGACGGCGACGGCCGTGGCGGCCGCACCTGCGGCGCGCCGATGGATTTGGGTAGCCCAACCGATCCGAATTACCAGAAGCACTACTTTGATCTGTTGACAAAGGTGGCCGCACGCATCCGGGCGCGATCGGACTGGTACCGGGCGCTGGCGTATATCAAACCGTCGGGCGCCAATCTGGTGTCGCACGAGAATCGCCTGCCCAAGAACTGCGAAGCGGGCTGTGTCTGCAATCCAAAGGTCCTCGCCGAAGCGGGTTACACGCCGAGCGGGCTGTATGACTTCTACCGCAAACAGTTCGCACTGCTGGCGCGCGAGTTTCCGGGCAAGGCCCTCGCGTGCACGCGCTCATCCAGGATGGTTTCCCAGGCGTGAACGACTCGGGCGGATGGGAACAAACAAACGGCTCGTCGTCGAACGGCCGTCCGTTGCCGCGCGGCGTGGAACAAACGGAGAGGATTCTCGAGATCGGCCAGGACGATTTCGGCGCACGGTTCGTCGTGCAGCACAACGGATTGCAGCCGCAGCCGCCGCGTGGTTCGTGCGCCAACGAAGATAAACATCCTGCGCGTGGGCCCTACACGCGCGTGGGCGCAGGTTGTCCGAACCGCTGGGTGCTTGAGGCCGGGGCCGACGGGCGCACGGTGACGGGTTTTCAGACCACCAACGCGCAACAGGTGAACACCCCCGCGCATACGGAAGGCACGCTGGGGAACGCGTGGGTCAACTCTGACGGCGTCTTCGTCGAAATCTACGAGGAGCGTTTCTGGGAGGCGGTGCGAACCAACCAAGGCAAGTTGCCGAGTGGGCGGACCCTCGCGACCTGGGCTGATCGCTTTCACGAGCGGCGCCGCACGATGTTCCGTGATCTTCCGGATCCATTTCCCGCCGTGCACCGCCACACGTTCCGGCTGACCAACCGTGCGACGCCAGAGACCTTGCACTATTTCGACCCTTCAACGTGCCGGCCTGGCAACGCTCGCGTCGGCAGCATCGTGGTCGAGCGATAGGCCGATTCGTTGTCTGCACTCCCCGGGGAAAGCCGAGGCGACGAGAGCGACTACCGCGCGTACCTCCGGCGTGAGTGGGAGGAGTCGTATCGTCACCCTGCGCATCTGGCGGCTGTGGACGCGATCCGTCGTCACGTCCCGTCAATCGCCCGAGTGCTGGACGTCGGCATGGGCGCGGGACAGGAACTGATCCCGTTCCTGGGCGACGCGTGGTGTTGCGGCATCGACATTGCCGAAGCGAGTCCGCAGTTCGCGCGTGAGCGGCTCACTGCCATGGCCGGGCCGACGTTGAGATTCGCCGTCGCGCAGGCGAGCGTCGAAGCGCTTCCGTTTGCACCCGGCTCAATCGATGTGGTGATTTGCCGGCTGGTGCTGCCGTATGTGAACCACACGGCCGCGCTCGGCGAACTGGCTCGTGTCCTGCGTCCAGGCGGCATCCTCTCGCTGCAGGTGCACGCGCCGAGGTTCTACATCTCCAAGCTGCGTCAGGGTATTGCGACGAGAGATGCCGGCAAGCGCCGTCACGCCATCGGGGCCCTTCGCACAGGCGTGTGGTTTCACCTGACGGGCAGGCACCGGCCGATTGCAGGCGTCATCGAAACGTTTGTCACCATCAGGATGCTGACGCGCCTCGCAGGCCGCGCAGGGCTCGACGTCATCGACCAGGTCGAGAACCAGAATCCCAACGCGCCCCACCTGTTGCTGAAGCGGCGATTCGACGAAGAGCCGCGGCCTTGAGACCGCCGCGCTACGTACGCCCAGGGGCTTTCCCAGAAATCCTCCGCGTCTCCGCGCCTCCCTGTGATCCGTCGTGATCTCGCGACGTCGTGATCAGAAGCTGATGCGCACTCCCAGCTGCATCTGCCGCGCAGAGGTAATCGTCGTGCGAATCTGACCGAACGATGCCAGCGGCGCTTCGTTGTCTGCGCTGCCCGCGAAGGCCACAAGCGACGGCGGGCCAAAGTTGGCGCGATTGAGGAGGTTGAACACCTCGGCCCGCAACTCCACTGTGCCGCGACCGCCGCCGAGGCGGCTCAGCCCGAATAGTTTGCTCAGTGCCAGGTCCACCGTGCGCAGATCAGGTCCGATGAGTTCGTTGCGGCCCACGTTGCCGAACGTCCCGATCGGCTGCAGCACAAATGCCGTCGGATCAAACCACTGGGCCGGGTTGCCCGTCACCGCGTTTGACGCGTTGCGTCCTGGTGCATAACTCGGCCGGTCCGGCCCGGTGCCTGGGCCCAGCGACGGCGACCAGAGCGATCGCGACCGATTCGTCTGCACAAACGGCGTCAGTGGGCTTCCGCTGCGCAGGCGCACGATGCCAGAGAGGCGCCATCCGCTGAAGGGTTCCCACACGAAGTTGGTCACCCAGTTGTGCTCTGCGTGGAAGTCCGAAAGGCCCTTGTTGTAGCCCTCGATGAATTCGGGCATCGCCGACGTGGTGGCGGTGGTCGAGTCCGAGAAGAACGTGGAATTCTGCGTGGTGTCTTCAGACTTCGACCACGTGTACGCCGACTGCACCTGCAGGCCGTGGCTCCATCGCTTCTTGACCTCCACGATGAGCGCTTTGTACCAGGAGTCGCCGTCGCTGGACTTGAGTTCAATCGCCGAGTAGTTGCGGTTCGGGCGCTGGAGTCCGGCCGCATAGAACAACGTTCCGTCGGCGAGCGTGGCCGGCGTGGGCACGTTGACATCGGAGTTGCGCCACAGATGTGTGCCGCGGGCACCGGCATAACTGACGGTCGCCACCCAGTCCGTGAAGAACTCCTGCTGCACACTCGCGTTCCACATATGCACGCGCGGCAGTTGCACGTCGTTCTGAATCGGCCGCACGGAGATACCCGTCAGCCGCTCGAACGGCGGCACGGGAAACGTCGGATTCGCAATGACCACGCGCGGCGTGCTCGGCGGATTGGTGACGGTGACGATCAGGTTCTGGTGGTTGTTGGTGTTGTAGTACAGCCCGTAGCCGCTGCGAACAGACGTGCGGCCATCACCGCGCACGTCCCAGACCACGCCTGCGCGGGGCGAGAGCGTGGGCGCAGGATTTTCGTACAACTGGCCCACCACCGGCGCGCCCAGCAGGTCGGGCATGTTGATGTCGCGCCCGCCCTCATCCACCGGCATCGTGGACCCTTCGAACCGCAGCCCAATGTTGGCCGTCACTCGCGGCGTCAGCTGAATGTCGTCCTGCAGGTAGGCGCCGTAGATGGTGAACGGCCAGCGACGATTGACGTCGCCATTGGGCGTCAGGCCGATGAAGCTCGCAGGCGTGTTGCGCAGGAACGCCGCAAGATTGGCGAAGCGGAACACGCCCAGGCTGAACGTCGGGTTGAACTCGCTCGAGACGTAGTGCTCGGCCAGCGCGCCTGCCTTCAGGAAATGCCGACCGCGAGACTGCGTGAGGTCGTACTGCAGGCTCAACACATCCTGACGGAGGCGGAGGTTGGCTGAAAGCTGCGGGCCAAAGCGGGGATGCCGCCGATGTCGATGGCGCCCATCAGGGAACGCCCGGCCGCAAACTCGCTGACCGGCTGCGTGGTGTTGGCCTCCACGTTCTGGCCCACGCGCGTGCGGCTGTAGCCCAGATGCACGGTGTGGAAGGTCCGTTGTCCGAGCGCCTGGCGGTATTCGGCCGTCGCAAACTGATTGCGCGAGATGAACGAGCGCGGGAACTGCGGAAAGTCTGTCGGCAACCGCTGCTCCGCATCGTCGAACGTGTAGCGGGCGAAGAGCTGGGCGCCGTTGGCGAGGACCGCGTCCAGACGGAGCTGGGCGAAGTGCTGGTCGAGCTTCTGGTCAAACGGGAACGTGTAGCGCGCCAGCCCGCCGCCGAGATTTTCGCCGTTCGCCCGCGGGAACTCGTTGAGGTAGGGCAGCACCGCGGGATTGATCGGGATCGTGACGCCGCCTGGCAGCAGGCCGAGCCGCGCGTTGTCGTCGGGCACGGTCGTCAAAATCGAGCGACCCAGCGTTTCGATGAGCGCCTCGTAGCCGGCGAAGAAGAAGAGCCGGTCACGTACGAGCGGTCCGCCGAGGGTGCCGCCGAACTGGTTGCGCATGAAGTCGGGTTTGTCGCCCACGTCGAAGTAGTTGCGGGCGTCGAGCGCTTCGTTCCGGTGGAACTCGAATGCGCTGCCCGCGAACTGGTTGGACCCCGATTTGGTGATGGCGTTGATCTGGCCGCCGATGTTCCGTCCGAACTGGGCGCTGTAGGAGTTGGACTCGAGCCGGAACTCCTGGACGGTGTCCATGCCGAGCGCCGTGCTGGCCGCGGACCCGGCAGGTCCGTTGGTGAAATCGTTGAGCAGCGTGCCGTCAAGCAGATACACGTTGGCGCGCGGGTCCTGGCCGTTGACGCTCATGGCCACGCCGTGCGCCACCACCGAACCGTTGTCGCGATGCGCGAAGGGTGTCACCCCAGGAAGCAGCGACATCAAGTCGGTGTAGTTGCGTCCGTTCACGGGAATCTGCGCGATGGTGCGCTGGTCGACGAGGAAACTCAGCCCGATGATCGCGTGTTGACTTGGGAAGTGGCGGCGGTCACCGTGACGGCATCGGTCGCACCCACCTCCATGGTCAGGATGACGGCGGCGTTTTCACCGACGGTGAGGGCGATGCCGGCGCGGACGAGCGGGCGGAAGCCGGGGAAGTCAGACCGCACCTCATAGTTGCCGGCCGTGAGGCCGGCGATGGTGAAGCGGCCATCCAGGCCGGTCGTGGCCTGGCGTGTCGCGCCGGTGGCCACGTGTTGCGCCACCACCTTCGCTCCTGCCAGCACCGCGCCCGTGCTGTCCTGCACCACGCCGGCAAGCGTGGCGCCGGTCTGCGCGGAGGCAGACGCCGCCGAAAGGACGAGAACCAACATGAACGCAAACACACTTCGTTTCATTTCAGGCTTCCTGACAATTGGCGCCGCTGAAGCGACGCCCTACGTGACGACCCAAGGACTCCGGCCCCCCGGACCCCGGGACTCCG
Organism: Acidobacteriota bacterium; assembly: GCA_016716905.1. NCBI lineage: Bacteria > Pseudomonadati > Acidobacteriota > Acidobacteriota bacterium. The sequence continues at coordinate 23,296 of JADJUS010000002.1, forward strand.
GGACCCCGATACGAAACGGACAGAGGATTCAGAAAGTATAGTGAATGTATTCGCATGCAGGAATCGATCACCATGTCCGCTTTGGGGCAGAGCCGGGCCCGACGCGCGCGATGCCCGCCACCTTTCGTTATCACCGCCGCGCGCAGTTCCACGAGACGGACCTTGCCGGGATTGTGCACTTCAGCTGGTATTTCCGCTACATGGAAGAGGCCGAACACGCCCTGTGGCGGCATGTGGGTCTGAGCATCTCGCCGCCGAAACCGGAGTTCGGGTTTCTCGCGTCAACGCCACCTGCGATTTCAAGGCGCCTCTGAAATTCGAGGACGAGTTCGAGGTGGAGATTGCCGTGGAGGCGATCGGACGCCGGTCCGTTCGTTACCGCTGCACCCTCTGGCGTGGGACGGAGGTCATGGCCACGGGTGCGATGACATCCGCGTGCGTGACGAGCGACGAGACCGGGGCGGTGCGTTCGATCGAAGTACCCGACGCGGTCCGCTCCCGGCTCTCGTAGGACGGCGTGGGTCTCAACGCCGCCTCGTCGGCCCCCGTGCCATAATGCGGCGCATCCCATGAGGTTTGCCTGATGTCGTCGCCCCGGCTCACAAAGGTGCAATGGCTGATCTGCGTGATCGCGGCGATCGGCTTCGCGTTTGATATCTACGAACTGCTGATGCTGCCGCTCATCATCGCGCCGGCACTGCGCGAACTGGTGAATGTGGCGCCGGGCACTCCTGCCTACAACGACTGGGTCGGTGTGATGTTGTGGGTGCCGGCCATCGCCGGCGGGATTTTCGGCCTGCTTGGCGGCTACCTCACCGACAGGCTCGGCCGCCGCCGCGTGCTCACGTGGAGCATCCTGCTCTACGCGTTCTCCGCGTTCGCGGCCGGGTTCAGCACCACCCTCTGGCAGTTCGTCTTCTTCCGCAGCCTGACGTTCATCGGCGTGTGTGGAGTTTGTGGCCGCGGTCTCGTGGCTGGCCGAACTCTTCCCGGACGCGAAGCAGCGCGAGAAGGTGCTCGGCTACACGCAGGCGTTCTCATCCTTCGGCGGCGCGCTGGTCACAGCGGCCAGCGCCTGGATTCTGGCCAATGCCGCGTCGTTGCCCGAGATCTACGGCGGACATGAAGCCTGGCGCTACACGTTGATGTCAGGCTTGGTGCCGGCGTTGCCGCTCATCATCATCCGGCCGTTCCTGCCGGAGTCGCCTGCGTGGCTGGCCAGTAGCAGGTTGACACGCTGCGCCGGCCCAGCGTGGCGCAACCCCTTCAGCCCCCTGAACCCGCCGCACCACCATCGTCACCACGCTGATGTTCGCGTGTTCGTATGGCGCGGCATTCGGCGCCATTCAGCACATGCCGCGTATTGTGCCACGCACACCGGACGTCGTCACGATGGTGCCCGAACGCCCGATGCCCTCAGGATGTGCCTGGCGCGGCCGTTTGGCGTGCCGAAAGCGGCCGCATGAAGCAGCAGCAAAAGGCCGCGGTGCAGGGGTGGCAGGAGATCGGTGTCCTGGGGTCGGTCGCACCCTCCTCGCCATGCTCGCGATTGTCATCGCCAGCCGCCGCGGTCCTCCGCCTCTTCCAGGTCCCTGGAATCATCGTCCGTGCCCCTGGTGTTCTGGTTCGCGCCGACGTCCAGTCTCGACACACTAAAAATCGGCATGTTCTGCGCGGGTTTGTTTACGGTGGCGCAGTTCAGTTCTGGGGTAACTACCTGCCGCGTGTATCCCAAAATCTTAATCTGCGCGGCACTGGCGAGGCATTCGCCGCCAACGTCGGCGTGACGGATGCTCAGAACCGGCTTCGCCTTCGTCACCACCACGCTCGCGTCGAACCTGTCCGGCGCCTCACGTGCAGTAGCTGGCCATGGCGGCCGACCGTCGCCAAGGCTTGGTTCACGCCTTGTGGTTTCACACTCAGTTTCTTCCTGCCGGAGCTCAAGGGCACGGACCT